>DATMCA010001271.1:0-3935 GCA_035559015.1 Umezawaea sp.
GTTCAGCTTGTCGGCTGCCGGGACCGCCGGTTGGGTGTGGGCGAACCAGAAGTGCGCGCCGAACCCGCCGCCGATCTGGTGCAGGTCGATCTTGGACGCTTCCCGCCCGGCACTGTCCGCGCCGAAGTCCAGGCTGAACGACCCGGCGTTCGTCGGTCGCGGGCACGAGGGCGTTCGCACCGGTGGCACGTCGCCGCCCAGGTCGTCGACGACCAGCGCTCCCGCGGGCAGGTCGCCGAACCCGCACTTGGGCGGGAAGCTCGTGCCGTCCTCGGGTTCGGCGGCGTACTCGGGGTAGTCGTACCGGATGAACTCGTTGCCGCAGTCGGAACGGCAGTTCTCCTGCCAGGTGGCCGAGTCGTGCCACCAGCACTTCAGGTCGTAGAACGCGCCGTTGCGGTGCGCGCACGGGCCCGCGGGCTCGCCGCGGACGTCTCCCGCGCCACCGGCCGGGTTGCCGGGGTAGTCGGGGACGTGGGAGTTGTCGCCGAAGAAGCACTGGACGGCCTCGGTGCAGAACGTCTGCGGCCGGGGCCGGGAGTTCGCCCGGTCCTCGGCCGTGCTCCACCACGCGGGCCGGAAGAACGGGACCTCGACGCCGGGCGACTCGAACGACGACGGGGGGCTCGTGGCGAAACCCAGCACCTTCTCCGGGTAGGGCCAGCCCTGCGGCTTCGCGAAGTCGGTCGGGTAGCGGCCGAACGCGGCGCGCAGCGGGTTGTACTTCGGGTTCGCCGGGTTGTTGCCCCAGCCGAGCCCGTACGCGCCCGCGGAGTCCGCCTCACCGGGCCGGTGGTAGCCGGAGTTGTAGGCCCAGGTGGCGAAGAACCAGTTCTCGATCTTCGACGGGTCGTTGTCGTTGGGTCGGACGCCCGCGTCCTGCAGTTCGTTCCACTTGCCCTGCAACAACCGCAGGCCTGCCGCGACGTTCGCGGCGTAGTCGGTGGCGATGGCCTTCTGCTGCTGCCACGGCAACGCGGTCTCACCCGGCTTCTCGTGGCCCGCCAACCGCATCCCGTCGGTCATCTGGGACA
Organism: Umezawaea sp.; assembly: GCA_035559015.1. GTDB lineage: Bacteria > Actinomycetota > Actinomycetes > Mycobacteriales > Pseudonocardiaceae > Umezawaea. Next base: position 1,035 of record DATMCA010001271.1, read on the forward strand.
CGCCGTAGCCGCAGTCGGCCTTGTCGAACCTGATGTCCCAGTCGTCGGACTCGTCGGGCTGCCCGTTGGGCAGCCTGTTGTAGATGTCGTTGCCGTAGTAGTTGCCCACCAACGGGTTCCCGGTCTCGCCGGGGTAGACCAGCCTGCTGGCCTGCCAGAGGTTGGACTCCTGGCCGAAGATGCCCAGCAGCACCTGCGCGGGCACCTGGCCTCCGGTGGTGCCCTTGAGCGGCACGAGCGGGAACAGGCCCTGCGGCGTGTACGCGGCCAGCCCGTTGCCCTTCCAGCCCGCGGGCCGCGTGATGGTCAGGTGGCCCTTGACCGCCATGTCGGCCGCCCACTCCACCTGCTTCGGCTTCGGTTGGTACACCTGGGTCTTCGGGTCGTTGCGCGGCACGGCGCAGTACCTGCCCGGATCGTCGGGCCGCGCCTGGACGCTCATCTCGCCCTCCGGCGATGCCGTGAGGGCCGCGGCGTCGGGCGTGACGCCGAACGCCAACGGCTTGCCGGTCCTGGTGCTGCTCGCCTCGATCGCCACGGGCTGGGGCTCCGTCGGGTCCACGGCCTGCGCCCGCGGATCGGCGGAGCGGGCCGGGTCGACCTTCGTCACCACGGCCTCGCCCAGCGTCGACACCGCGGCGTCGGCCGGGACGTCGAGCGCGGTGACGACCGGCGGCAGGGAACGCACGTCGTCCGGGCCGCCGGTGATGAACACCTGGCGATTCGCGCTCGCCGTCACGCCGACCCGGTCGAGGGCGCCCGTGGCGAGGGTCGACGTCGCGGGTCTGCCGTTCGCGTCGGTGGACGCCGCGCGCCGGACCCTGGCGCGGTCGCCGTCGCGGTCCACGAAGACCAGCCCGCCCGCGCTGTCGGGGGTGAGCCGGTAGGGCACGCCCGCCGTGTCGGCGAGCACGGTGCGCGTGCCGTCGGCGGCGACCCGGACCACCGCGTCCCGGTCGGCCGCCACGACGCCGTCGTTCGTCGGCACGGCCGAGGTCAGCTGGCCGGGCACCTCGATCCGCTTCCCGAGGGCGCCGGTGGTGGCGTCGACGGTGAGCAACCCGGTCTTGCCGAGGTCCTGGTCCGCGCCCTGGGTCAGCACGGCCGTCTCACCGGACCCGCAGCCGGGGTTGAAGTACGCCAGGCTGGTGCGGACCGGCAGCGGCGTGACCGCGCCCGAGCCGAGGTCGACCACCGCGGTGAACCCGCCGCGGTCGAACAGCTCCTCGCGGTTGGTGTACGACCTGGGCGCGTAGACGACCACGACCCGATCGCCCGACGCCGTCGCGCACGCGTTGCCGACCCACTGGTCGGCCTCGACCCCGCCCTGCGCCAGGGTGGCCGCGGTGCGCCAGGCGTAGCCCGTCCGGCTGTCGGCGACCAGCACGTGGAAGCCGTTGGCGTCGCCGCTGGTCGTCCACATCCGGTCGCCCGAGTCCTGCCAGCCCTGCCCCAGCAGTTCGTCGCGCTTGGTCTGGTCGACGGCCGGCGGCTCGTCCGTCCGGACCGGGGCCGCCGCTTCGGGCGTTCCCGGCCGTGCGGGACGGCCGTCCGGGTCGTGCGGCGCCGCGACGGCCGACGACGGCAGGAGCAGCGCGCCGACCACGGCCAGCGCTGTCCCCATCGTCGTGGCCGCACGTGCGGCTCTGGGTTTCGTCCTCATCGCTCCCCCTTCACCGTCCGGTGCGGACGGACAGTGGGACTGTGGCGCGCCGACGTTGGGGGAACGTTGTGCGCTCGATGAGCCCGCCGCCGGAACGCGAGAACCCCCAGCGCCACCACGAGACCACCCGCGGGCAACCACGGCGGCCCGACGGACCGGACCGCGCTCGGCGGTGGGGGCGCCAGCGCGGCCACCGGGTCCACCACGCCGAAGCCGTACCGCTCGTCCCTGCCGGGAGGTCCCGCGTCCCGTGCCGTGGCGGTCAGCCGCCGCACGACGTCGTCGGCGGCGAGGTCGGGGAACCTCGCCCGCACCAGGGCGGCCACGCCGGACACGATCGCGGCGGCCTGGCTCGTCCCGGACGTCGGCCGCGCCCCACCACGCCGGGAGGTGGCGATCCCGATCCCCGGAGCCGCCAGGGCCACCTCCGGGCCCCGGACGCTCACGTCCTCGCCGAACGCGCCGTCGCGATCCACGGCGGACACCGCGAGCACTCCCCTGCGGTCGGCCGGACTGGTGACGCGGACGTCGGTGGCGGCGTTGCCCGCCGCCGCGACGACCACCACGTCGTGCTCCCGCGCGTAGCGCAGGCCCTCGTCGTAGGCCGCCGAGCCCCCGGCCGTGCCGAGCGACAGGTTCACGACCTTCGCCCCGCGGTCGACCACCCAGCGGATCGCCGCCTCGGCGTCGGCGGGCCCGCCGTCGAGCCGCGCGGGCACGATCCTCGCGCCGGGCGCGACGCCGACCGTGCCGCCGTCCACACCCCGGCCCGCGATCAGCAGCGCCATCGTCGTGCCGTGGCCCCGCGCGTCGACCGACCCGGACCCCAGGTCGGGGAACTGCGTGCCCGGCAGCAGGGCACCCGCCAGACCGGGGTCGTCGGCGTCGACGCCGGTATCGACGAGTCCGACGAGGACACCCGTGCCGTCGGACGTCGACCACGCCCGGTCGAGGCCCAACTGGTCGATCCAGTACTGCCGCGGGTCCGCCGTCGCCGCGCTCGAAAACCCCAGCAGGATCGCCAACACCGCGACCAGGCACCAACTTCGCGCCATCGCCACCTCCCTCGCACACGGCCGAGGGGCGGCCCGGTCACCCGGACCGCCCCTCGGTGCTCACAGGTCGGTCACTCCATGACGAAGTTCCAGGTCTGCTGCGAGCCCTCGTCGCGGCAGGCCAACTGGGGGAGCGTCGCCTTGGCGGGCTGGGACCACACCTGTTCCAGGCAGAAGCCGCTC
>DATMCA010001272.1:0-5929 GCA_035559015.1 Umezawaea sp.
GTGCAGGGCGGCGCTTCGGCGGTCCGAAGGCGCTGGTCCCCCACCGCGGTTCCCTGTTCGTCGAGTCGGCGGCGGAGACGCTGAGGCTGGCGGGGTGCGACCCGGTCGTCGTGGTGCTCGGCGCGGCCGCCGAGCGGGTTCGGGCACGGGCGTCGCTCGGCGCCGCCCTCGTGCTGGACAACCCGGACTGGGCGACCGGGATGGGGTCGTCGCTGCGCGTCGGGCTGACCGCGGTGGCGGCCACCGCCGCCACCGCCGTGGTCGTGCTCCCGGTGGACACCCCCGGCGTGACCGCCGACGCCGTGCGACGGCTAGCGGCACTCGCCGCTCCCGACTCGTTGGCGCGGGCGGCTTTCCACGGCGAGCCCGGACATCCCGTGCTGATCGGCCGGGCCCACTGGGCGGGTGTCCTGGAGACCTCCACCGGTGACGCGGGAGCACGGGACTACCTCCGCGCGCACGACGTCCTCGCCGTGCCGTGCGAGGACATCGCGGACGGAGCTGACGTCGACCGGGTCGAGGACCTAGACCACTGGGCGAAGTGATCTGGCCGCCAGCGCGATCCCCAGGCAGCACAACGGGAGCACGGCCAGCGCGAGCGTGAGCGACGTGGCGTGCGAGACCAGGCCGATCAGCGGCGGCCCCAGCAGGAACCCGGCCCAGCCCGCCGTCGCGACACCGGCGATGGCCTGCCCGGCGTGCGCGTCCGACTGCGCCGCGGCGGAGCTGAACACCACCGGCACGATGCACGCGATGCCGAGGCCGAAGAGGGCGAAACCGAGCAGCGCCAACCAGAACTGGCCCGCGATCAGCGCGAGGCCGAAGCTCACGCCCCCCAGCGCGGCCAGCCCGCCGACCACGCGGGCGGGGCCGAACCGCGCGACCCAGCCGTCGCCGCCGACCCGGCCGAGGAACATCATCACCGCGAACACCGCGTAGCCGAGCCCGACCCGGCCGATCGGCACGCCGACGGTGTCGCGCAGGTAGACCGCCGCCCAGTCGCCGATCGCGCCCTCGCACAGCAGGCCGCCGAACATGATGGCGCCCAGGACGAGCACGCGGCGGTCGCGCCACGGCAGGCCGAGCTTGTGCTCGTCGACCGCGCGGTCGTCGCCGAACATGCCGCGCGTCAACGGCCACGCGGCCAGGAGCAGCAGCACCGTGCAGGTGATCATCTGCGTGCGCAGGTCCACCCCGAACGCGACGGCCAGCCCGCCGATGCCGACGCCGACGAACGCGCCCGCGCTCCACCAGGCGTGGAAGCTCGACAGGATCGGCCTGCCGTAGGCGGATTCGACCGCGATCCCCTGCGAGTTCATGGCCACGTCGAGCGCGCCCTGGAACCCGCCCCAGAACGCGAGCGCGATGAACAGCCACACCGGCGCGGGCGCGAACCCGAGCGCGGGCGAGACCAGCGCGTAGGCGAGGAACGTCAGCAGCACCACGCGCTTGCTGCCCCACTTCGCGATGGCGCCGCCCGCGGCGAGCATGGCGACCACCGATCCGACGGGCGCGCCGAGCAGCGCGAGCCCGAGCGTGCCGTCGTTGAGGCCGAGGCGGTCCTTCACCTCGGGGATGTGCGGCGTCCACGCGGCGAACACCGCGGCGTGGACCGCGAACACCAGGGCGGTCGACACGCGCGCGATCCTGGGCCGCGCGGTGAGCAGGGCTTCAGACAAGGTGGACCTCAACTCCGGCGTCGCGCAGGGCGGCGACCTCGTCGGACGGGGCGTCCTCGTCGGTGACGAGCACGTCGATGGCCTCGATCGGGCACACGCGGCCAAAGGCGGTGCGGCCGAACTTCGAGCTGTCCACCGCGGCGATCACCCTGGCGGACGCGGTCACGGCCGCCTTCTTGACCGCGCCCTCCTGGAGGTCGTGCGAGGAGATGCCGTTGCGCACGCTCAGCCCGCAACTGCCGAGGACCATGGTGTCGAAGCGCATCACCTCGAACGCGTACTCGGTGAGCGGCCCGATGAACGACAGCTCACCCGGCCGCAGGTCGCCGCCCGGCAGCACCAGGCGGACGCGGTCGGCGCCCTTGAGCGCGTTGGCCACGTGCAGGTTCAGCGGCAGCACGGTCAGCCTGCGGTCGACCAGCAGCCGGGCCGCCTCCAGCGTCGTGGTGCCGCCGTCGATCACGATGCTCTCGCCGTCGTCGATCAGCTCGGCCACGCCCAGCGCGATGCGGCGCTTCACGTCGAGCCGGTGCTTGCCGCGCGCGGCGTACGGCGTCTCCTCGCTGGTCAGCATGCCCACGGCCGCGCCGCGCACCCGGCGCAGCAGGTCGTCGCGCTCCAACGTGTCGAGGTCCCGCCGGACCGTCATCTCCGAGCACCCGATCAGCTCCGCGAGGGTCGCCACGGTCACCCGTTCACCGTGCCGGAGGCTCTGGAGGATCAGCTCATGCCGCTTCGCACTATCCACATGTTCATACGAACACACGCCCTGTTCGGACCACAAGACTTTCGCGAATACCATCCATCAGGTAGGACTACCCCGTGCCGAGTGGTGTGGACCACTGCGGCCCGCGACTACGGAGGACCACCGCATGACGAGCGAGACCGTGACCGGATCCGACTACGGCAACGTTGTGCGCGACCACCTCTTGAGGGTGGAGCAGCAGAACGCGTCCGCGCTGGACGACGTGGCCGAGCTGGTGCTGGCGAGCGTGCTCGCCGACGGCATGGTCCTCACGGCGGGCGCGGGCCACTCGTTGGCCGCGGTGGCGGAGACCTTCTACCGGGCGGGCGGCCTGGCCTGCGTGCGGCCCGTGTACCACCCCGAGCTGCTGCCGATGCACGGCGCGATCAGCAGCACCGCCGCCGAACGCCGGTCCGGCCTGGCCGCGGAGGTGCTGCGCGACACCGGTTTGGCCGCGCACGACGTGCTGTTCGTGTTCTCCACGTCCGGCGTGAACCCCTACCCCGTCGAGCTGGCGATCCAGGCCGTCGACGCGGGCTGCCCGGTCGTCGCGGTCACGTCGGTCGCCGCCAGCGCGCTGGCCCCGCGCCGCGCGGGCACGACCCTCGCCGAGGTGGCGACCGTGGTGCTGGACAACGTGGTGCCGCCGGGTGACGCCACCTACCCGGCCGACGAGCCGGTGACGGCGGCCATCTCCACGGTCGCCACCGCGTTCCTGTGGAACCTGCTGATGGTGCGGCTCTTCGACAAGGCCGCCGAGCAGAAGGTGCACCTGCCGCTGTGGCGCAGCGCGAACGTCGAGGGCGGCGACGCGGCGAACGCCGACCTGCTGCGGCACTACCAGACCCGGATCCCGCAGCTCGGCTGAAACGATCCGGCAGATCATCGCCGAATCACCACCGAACCTCCGCACGTCCTGACTACGTTCCAGGGCAAGGGGTTGGCACCAGGGGGGTGCCCGCAAGCGGGGGGTTTGGTCCGATGAACGCGAGAACACGCCGGATCGTGCTGATCACGGGTGGTTTGACGGCGGCGGTGGTGATCGGGGTCGGTGGCGCCGTGGTCTGGGCGGGCGCCGGTCCCGATCCCGACCGGTCGCCGGGGTCCAAGGTCGGCTGGGACCCCGAGGTGGGGTCGCCGGGACCGGTCGCCCAGTCGTTCCTCTCGGCGTTCACCGCCGGGGACACGGCCGCGGCCGCCAAGACCACCGACGCCGAGCAGGCCGCGGCCGCCGCGCTGGCCAGGACCAGGATCGGCATGACGCCGGCCGCGAAGTTCCAGGCCCGGCTCGGGGCCGTACCGCCGACGACCTCGGGCGACATGACGGCCAAGATCACCGCGGACGTCTCGTGGACGCTGCCCGGCGGCTCGCTGTGGCAGTACGCGACGACCTTCGAGATGAAGCGCGACGGCAAGCAGTGGCGCGTGCACTGGACCCCGGCGCTCGTGCACCCGAGCCTGGTCGACGACCAGGCGCTGGAGTTCCTGCCGCAGTCCGGCGACGGCGCGCTGCTCGATCGCGACGGTCAACCGGTCCCCAAGGACACCGGCGCGTACGCCGCCGCGGTGATGCCCGGCGTCCGCACCGCCGTGGGCGGCCTCGGCGGGACGCCGGGCTGGAAGGTGGCCGCCTTCAACGCCTCGAACGACCCCGTCGCGACCCTGGAGGAGAAGGCCGCGGTCGTCACCAGGTCCGCCACCGTCACGCTGGACAAGGCCGTGCAGAACGCCGCCCAGGCGGCCGTCGACGGCGTCCCGCAGCAGGCGGCGATCGTCGCGCTCGACACGACCAACGGCGAGGTCCTGGCCGTGGCGCAGAACGCGGCCGCGACCGCCACCGGACCGGTCGCGCTCGGCTACCTGCACGAGCCCGGCTCCACGTTCAAGGTGGTCACCGCCGCCGCGGCGCTGGAGCACGGCGCCGTCACCGTCGACAAACCCATCGAATGCCCCGGTGAGGCCACCATCGGCACCCGGCGCATCCCCAACGAGGGCAAGTTCGACCTCGGCACGGTCCCGCTGCACACGGCGTTCGCCCAGTCGTGCAACACCACGTTCGGCAAGCTGTCGGCCGACCTGCCCGCCGACGCGCTGACGACCACGGCGCTCCAGTTCGGCATCGGCGCCGACTTCACCATCGCGGGCATCACCACCAACACCGGCAAGGTCCCCCCGGCCCAGGACGTCGCGTCACGCGTGGAGAACGGCATCGGCCAGGGCAAGGTGCAGACCACGCCGTTCGGCATGGCGCTGGCCGCCGCGACGGTCGCGAGCGGGAAGACCCCCGTGCCCCAGCTGATCCGCGAGATCCCCACGGTCACCAACACCGACCTGCCCGGACTGCCCGCGGGGGTCGCCCAGGCGCTGCGCCCGATGATGCGCGAGGTCGTCACCGGCGGCACCGCGACGGCGCTGGCCCCGTACGGCCAGGTGTTCGGCAAGACCGGCACCGCCCAGTTCGGCGACGGCACCGGCTCGCACGGCTGGTTCGTCGGCTACCGGGGAACGGTCGCGTTCGCGGTGCTCGTGGTGGACGGCGGTTCGTCGAAGGCGGCGGTCGCCGTCACAGGGACGTTCCTGGGTGCTCTGTGACCAGGGAGAACTTCGGCGTCGGAACCACGCTGACCTGCGGCGTCTCGTCGAACTGGGTGTGGTACAGCTCCGCGTAGCGGCCTTCGGCGACGAGGAGGTCGTGGTGGCTGCCGCGCTCCACGACCTCCCCGTCCTCCACCACCAGGATCTGGTCGGCCGCGCGGATCGTGGACAGCCGGTGCGCGATCACCAGCGCGGTCCGGCCGCGCAGCGCCTCGGTCAGCGCGGCCTGCACGGCCGTCTCGGACTCGGAGTCCAGGTGCGCCGTCGCCTCGTCGAGGATCACCACGCGGGGGCGGGCCAGCAGCAGGCGGGCGATCGTCAACCGCTGCCGCTCACCGCCGGACAGCCGGTACCCGCGCTCGCCCACGACGGTCTCCAACCCGTCCGGCAGCGACTCGATCAGCGTTCCCAGCCGCGCCCGCCCGATCGCGTCCCACAGCTCCTCGTCGGTGGCCGCGGGCCGCGCGTAGACCAGGTTCGCCCGGATCGTGTCGTGGAACAGGTGCCCGTCCTGCGTCACCACCCCGACGGCGCCGCGGATGTCGTCGAACCCGAGGTCGCGAACGTCCACTCCGGACAGTCGAACCGCACCGGATTCCACGTCGTACAGCCGCGGCACCAGCGACGCGATCGTCGACTTGCCCGCGCCGGACGACCCCACCAGCGCCACGAGCTGACCGGGTTCGGCCACGAAGCTGATGCCGTGCAGCACTTCCTGCCCGCCGCGGGTGTCGAGCGTGCTCACCGATTCCAGCGAGGCCAGCGACACCTTGTCCGCCGACGGGTAGCCGAACCGGACGTCGTCGAACTCCACCGAGACCGGGCCGTCGGGCACCGGCTTCGGCGAGGCGACCTCCTCGACCATCGGCTTCAGGTCGAGCACCTCGAAGACCCGCTCGAACGACACCAG
>DATMCA010001273.1:0-5723 GCA_035559015.1 Umezawaea sp.
CTGGCGATGGCGTTGAGCATGGGGCTCACCTCGATCGCCGGAACCCTGATCGCGCAGTACGTCCAGATCGTCAGCTACGAGTCCGTGCTCACCGTCGAGATCGGCGTGGCCATGATGGTCGGCTCGATCATCGGCGGCGCGGGGACGCTGGCCGGTCCGATCGTCGCGGGCATCGGCATCGCCGTGCTGGAGGAGTTCCTCCGCTCGTTCGCCGTCTCCTCGGCCAACGTCAGCAGCTACACGCAGATCGCCTACGCGGTGGTGGTGATCCTGTTGCTGCGCTTCGGAACGGGCGGGATCATGCCGCTCTGGGAGGCCGGGGTCCGGCGGGTGTTCGGCACCGGGCGGAAACCGGTCGCACCGGTCGCGGCGAAGCCCGTCGGTGAACTCGTCGACGGGAGGGTGGGCTGATGCTGACCGTCGCGAACGTCGCCAAGAGCTTCGGCGGGCTCCACGTCCTGCACGACGTGAACTTCACCGCCGGGGCCGCGTCCATCACCGCCCTCATCGGACCGAACGGCGCGGGCAAGTCCACCCTGGTCAACATCATCGGCGGCGTCCTGCGCCCCGATGCGGGAACGGTCCACCTCGACGGCGAGGACGTGACCGGCGTGCCGTCGGCGACCGCCTTCGCCAAGGGCATCACCCGCACCTTCCAGATCTCGGGCAACGTCGGCGCGCTCAACGTCTTCGAGTCCGTCGCGGTGGCGGCCTACCGGCAGGCCCGCGGCTACCGGGAGGCCAACGCGCTGGCCCGCGTCGAACTGGAGCGGTTCGAGCTGTGGGAGTACCGCGACCAGCAGCTGGGCAGCATCCCGACCGCGCTGACCAGGCTGGTCGACTTCGCCCGCGCGATGGTGTCGCGGCCCAAGGTCCTGCTGCTGGACGAGGTCATGGCCGGGCTCACCCCGCACGAGGTCGACCTGGTCATCCGGCAGGTCGGCACGTGCCGGGAGCAGGGCGTGGCGATCGTTATGATCGAGCACGTCATGCAGGCCGTCGAGGCACTGGCGGACCACGTGGTCGTGCTGAACCAGGGCCAGGTGATCGCGAGTGGCTCACTCGGGGACGTGAGCCGCAACGCGGAGGTCGTCGAGGCGTACCTCGGAACCCCTCCTTCGGAGCGCGACGAGGTTCGCGTTCCCGCCGACAACCCGGCAAAGGGGTAGCAGTGAGTTCAGCCACGGGTGGTTCGCAGGCGGAGGATCCGGTCGAACGCGGCGACGCGGCGCAGCCCCCCGCCGAGCAGGACTGGGACTCCGGCATCCTCGTCCCGCGCACCGAGCGCGGATTCCGCACCCAGGAACGACTCCTGGAGGCGGCCAGCGAGATCTTCGTGCGGGACGGGTTCCTGGACGCGAAGATCACCGACATCACGGCGCTGGCGCGGATGTCGAGCGGGTCCTTCTACACCTACTTCGACTCCAAGGAAGCCATCTTCACGGCGGTCATCAAGAAGGTGAACGAGGGCCTGTACGTCGCGGCGTCGGTGCCGACCGGTTCGTCGCGGGATCCGTTGGAGCGCTTCGAACTCGTGACGCGCGCCTACGTCCGGGCCTACCAGGAGAACGCGGGCCTGCTGGCCATCCTGGAGCAGGTGGCGACGATCAGCCCGCGGTTCCGCGAGATGCGCCGCAACATCCGGCAGATCTTCCGGAACCGGTCCGAGAAGGGCATCCGCCGACTGCAGAACGAGGGCCGGGTCGACCCGACGCTGTCCGCTCGGTGCGTGGCGGAGGCGATCACCTCGATGGTGAGCAACTTCTGCTACGTCTGGCTCGTCCTGGGCGAGGACTACGACGAGGAGGAGGTCATCAAGACCCTGACGACGCTGTGGGCCTCCGGGATCGGGCTGAAACCGGCGGCGGAACCGAAGTCCTGACCGCTCGACGGCCCACCGTCACCGACGACACCGATCGAGGTCCTGCTCGCACACCCCCACGACCGCCGCCGAAAGGAACACCATGACCGTCCCCGATGAGACCCAGGGCCCGGAGCGGCGGCGGATCGCCGCCGACTGGCTGGCCGCCCTCGGCTCCGCGCTGGAGGACCACGACCACGCCGCGGCCGCGGCGCTGTTCGCCCCGGAGTGCTACTGGCGGGACCTGCTGGCCCTGACGTGGGACATCCGCACGTTCCAGGGGCGGGCCGAGGTCGAGGCGGCGCTGCGCGCCGCGCACGAGCCCAGCGGGTTCGCCGATCTGGCGCTGGAGGACGGTGACCCGGTGCCGGGCGTGATCGGCGAGGGGATCGAGACCGTCGAGGTCTTCTTCACCTTCCGCACCACGATGGGCCGCGGTCGGGGTTTCGCCCGGCTCGTCCCGGACGCGGGGACCTACCGCGCCTTCACGTTCCTCACCACGCTCCAGGAACTGGAGGGGTACCCGGAGAAGACCGGTCGCCTCCGGCCGCGGGAGAACCGGCGTCCCGAGGACCACGTCAAGGAGAACTGGCTCGACCGCCGGATCAGGACCTCCGAGTTCCGCGACACCGACCCCGAGGTCCTGGTGATCGGCGCGGGGCAGGCCGGCTTCACCCTGGCCGCGCGGCTCGGGCAGTTGGACGTGCCCACGCTGGTCGTGGACAAGATGGCGCGGATCGGCGACAACTGGCGCGGGCGGTACCACTCGTTGACGCTGCACAACGAGGTCTGCGTCAACCACATGCCGTACCTGCCGTTCCCGGACACCTGGCCGGTGTACATCCCGAAGGACATGCTCGCGGACTGGTTCGAGACCTACGCCAAGGCGTTGGAGCTCAACGTGTGGACCAGCACCGAGTTCCTCGACGGCCGCTTCGACGAGGCCGACAAGCGGTGGACGGTCCGGCTCCGCCGCGCCGATGGGTCGATCCGGACCATGCGGCCGAGCCACGTCGTGATGGCGACCGGGGTCACCGGCATCCCCAACGTGACGTCGTTCGAGGGGATGGACCGCTTCCGGGGCCAGGTCATCCACTCCAGCAGGCACACCGACGACCTCGCCGTCGACGGCCGCACGGTCCTCGTGGTCGGCGCGGGCAACAGCGCCCACGACATCGCGCAGGACCTCTGCCTCCGCGGCGCGGACGTGACGATGCTCCAGCGGTCGTCCACGACGGTCGTGAGCCTGGAACCCAGCGCTGCGCGGGTGTTCACGCTCTACAGCCAGGCCGAGGGCGTCCGGCCGTTGGAGGACACCGACCTGCGCAGCGCGTCCGTGCCGAACGCGTTGCTGCGCAAGCTGCACGGGCCGTTGAGCAAGGTGATGGCCGAGGACGACAAGGAACTCCTGGACGGTCTGCGCGCCGCGGGGTTCGCGCTGGACAACGGTGAGGACGACACGGGCTTCTACCTCAAGCTCATCCGGTACTTCGGCGGCTACTACATCAACGTCGGCGCGTCGGACCTGATCATCGAGGGCCGGATCAAGCTCAAGCAGGGCAAGGGGATCGACCACTTCACCGAGGACGAGGTGGTGCTCGCGGACGGCAGCGCGGTCAAGGCCGACCTCGTCGTGCTCGCCACGGGCTACAAGCCGATGCAGGAGGGCGTGCGCGCGCTGCTGGGCGACGAGGTCGCCGACCGGGTCGGACCCATCTGGGGTCCCGGTCCGGACGAGGAGCAGCGCGGCATGTGGTCGAGGACGGGCCAGGAGAACTTCTACGCCCTGGGCGGGAGCTTCGCCATGTGCCGCATCTACTCGCGGTTCGTGGCGTTCCAGATCAAGGCGACCATCGAGGGCATCGCGCCGCCGAAGTGGGCGCTCGACAAGACGGAGAGTGCGGCATGACCAGGGTGTGCGTCGTCAGCGGATCGGCACGGGGACTCGGCGCGGCCATCGCCGAACGCATGGCCGAGGCGGGGTACGCCGTCGTCGGGCTCGACGTCGGCTACCCGGTCGACCGCGACCTGTCCACGCTCCCGGCCGCGGCCGAACCCGGCGTGCACCCGGTCCACGGCGACGTCAGCGACCGGAAGCTGGTGCTGGAACTGGTCGACGTGGTGAGCCGGCGGTTCGGCGGCGTCCACGTGGTGGTCAACAACGCCGCCTGGATCCACTACGCATTGCTGCCCGACGTCGAGGAGGAGGCGCTGGACCGGATGATCGCGATCGGCGTCAAGGGCATGGTCTGGCTCAGCCAGGGCGCGGCCAAGGCCATGGGCGACGACGGCGGTTCGATCATCAACATCACCTCGATCACCGCCACGACGGGTTTCCCCAAGGCCACGATGTACGGCGCGCTCAAGGGCGCGGGCGCCAGCATGACCCGCCAGCTGGCCGTCGAACTGGCGCCGAGCGGGATCCGGGTCAACGCCATCGCGCCGGGGTTCATCCCCACCCCCGGTTCGCTCACCGTGGTGGACCAGGCCGGCGTGGACCGGCGGGAGAGCCGCACCCCGCTGCGCCTCGCGACACCGCTGGACATCGCGAACGCCGTGGCGTTCCTCGCCTCGGACCAGGCGGGCGCGATCACCGGGCAGACGCTCGTGGTGGACGGTGGGCTGACCGTGTCCCTCTGAGCCGCCCGCTCAGCGGTAGGCGACGGCGACCTCGGCGTCGTGCAGGCCGGGGTCGCCGTTCGGGGCCGTCCTGACGGTCCAGACCTCGCCGGTCCGGTCGATCGGGCCCCAGACGAAGTCGCCGAACCACGAGGGCTTCTCCGGGACAGGCGGGTAGCACCGCATGGTGGGCGCGAGGCCGTCGCGCGCGGGGATCGTGGTGCCGATGCCGGAACGGCTGACGCAGCGCTCGCCGGAGGCCAGCAGCACGATCCACGGTTCCACCTCGGCGGTCGGCGCGGGCCGGGCGGGCAGCGGGGAAGCCAGGTCCACGACGTAGAAGAAGTCCTGGCCCGCCGGACAGGCCGCCTTCGGCTCCGAGGGGTGGGCGAGGCACGGTTCGAACAGCTCACCGTCGCTCGCCCGCCCCTCGCCGCGGACCTCGCAGAGCCAGGCATCAGCCCGTGCGACGGCCTCGGAGGGCTTCTCGCACACGCCGCGCTTCGGGATGTGGTTGAGGACGAGCCCGTCCCGCCACGGCTCGAACTCGCCGATCCGGGTGGGACCCGACAGCTTGGTCGGGGGTGCGGCGGGCGTCGAGGGCCCGGCGGCGCAGGACGCGGTCAGCGCCACGGCGAGGACCGCCCCGAGTGAACGTCCGGTGGTGTCGATGCCCATGATCCTCGATCATCCGGGACGTCGGCGAGCCGCACGACTGCGGGCGGGCGCGACAGGACTTCGGGGTGGACGGTCGTTCCCACGAGCGGACGAGCGCCCTGGTCCGGTCGCGACACCGCGAACCGTCGTGACGCGCCGCAGTTCTGCGGGGGCGGGCTAGGCCGTTCCGGTAACCGCCGGGCCTGAAGGGGTGAATTGCCCCCGAAGCAAAGCGCGGTGTCGTGCGGCGTCCGCAGACTGTTCGCACTTTCCGCCAGACGCGCGGTCGACCGGCACGCCAGGAGTCAGATGTCCGATGGGAGTCGTCCGCTGCCAGGGGTGCGAGGTGTCTCGTACAGCCTGGTGGACCAGTTGGTGCCGCGTTCCGCCGAGGGCGGGCGCGGGCTGCCGGTGGTGGCGGCGCTGGGGCCGAGGGGCAGCGGCAAGACGGCGCTGCTGGACGAGATCGGCAAGCGCTGCGTGAACCGCGTTCCGTGGGCGCTGCTCGACTTCGAGGAGTTGGGCGACGCGCGGCCGAGCAAGATCCTGACCGAGCTGGCGTTCGACCTGAGTCGGGAGGTGACCC
>DATMCA010001274.1:0-3093 GCA_035559015.1 Umezawaea sp.
GCGAGTCCGACGGCTGCATCGGTCCGGCGGGCCAGTTCGTCCCGCAGCGGGCCTACGACCTGGCCGCGGCGGCCGGTCCGATCCAGACGACCACGACCACCACCACGACGACCACCACGACGCCGGGGAACCCGTCCGGCGGTTGCCAGGTCTCGCAGAAGATCACCAGCAGCTGGTCCGGCGGCTACGGCGGTGAGGTCGTGATCACCAACCGCGGTGCGGCGATCACCTCGTGGACGCTGGAGTTCTCCGCACCCGGCGTGACGCTGTCGCAGGGCTGGAACGGCAACTGGACCGACACCGGCGACGTCATCAGGGTGACCAACGTGGCCTGGAACGGCCAGCTCGCGACCGGCGCGTCGGTGACCCTCGGCTACAACGCCTCGTACTCCGGCGGCACCCCGCCGTTCGGGAGCGCGAAGCTGAACGGCGCGGCCTGCGCCTGATCCCCACGGACCGGAGTGGCGCTTCGCGGGAGGCGCCACTCCGCCGCGTGCCGGGCACCACCGATCCGGAACATTCCGGAACCCCTGGCGCACCACGGCTGTCAGACTGGAAATCTCTTACGCAGGGGGAGAGTTCCATGACGAGACGACGTGCGGCGGCGGTTCTGGTGGTGGTCGCGGTGCTCGGCATCGCCGGGTGTTCGGCGACGGAGATCGAGCCGGACGCGATAGGCCTGCACTACACGTCGGGCAGCTTCGACGGGAAGGCGTTCTCCAGCGTCGTCCGGCCGGGCGAGGTCGAGTGGACGTGGAACGACGACGTCTACCGGCTCACCACCGCGCAGCGCAGCTTCATCGTCCGCCGCGACGAGAAGGCCGACGTCAACGGCGTGATCAGCGTCCCGGCGGGTGGTGACGCGGAGACCAACGGCATGCTGGTGGACTTCGAGATCAGCGTGGCGTTCAAGACGAACACCCGCGACAACGACGTGCCCGGCTACGAGGGCGGCACGCTGCGCAAGTTCTTCGAGGACCTGTGCAAGCACTACGAGTGCCAGCTCGACTCGGACGGCAACGAGCCGGAGGGGTGGCGCAAGCTGCTGCGGGAGAAGTTCTACCCGCAGCTGGAGTCCGCGTTCAAGGACGAGGCCCGCAAGTACTACGGCGACGCGATCGTCAACAACGTCCAGGTGGCCGACACCGACACGGGCACGCTGACCCTGCTCCAGGCGGACGTCGGCAAGCGCTTCCAGGAGTACCTGGAGCGGCAGACCGGCAAGCAGTTCTTCTGCGGTCCCTCGTTCGACCGCGAGATCCCCGGCGACCCGAACGCGAAGGACACCCGGCTGCTGCCGTGCCCGCCGGTCGAGCTGCTGATCATCGGCGCGGACTACAACGACCCGGAGATCCGCAAGGGCCGCAGCGCCAAGAAGGTGGCCATCGACCAGTCCGCCGCGCAGGCCCAGCTCTCGAAGTCGCTGGCCGACCCGAACTACCTGGAGTACCTGAGGATCGAGGCGTCGAAGGAGTGCGCGCGGTCCAACCAGGCCGTGTGCGTCTTCTCCTCCGGCAACGTCAACCCCTCGCTGACGCTGCCGCCGAAATAGGTGGGTTCGTCCGCCGCACGGTCGGGGGCACGTGCGGCGGACGAAGTCCTCAGGCGCTGGCCCTGATCACCAGCGAGGTGGGCAGCAGCAGGGAGGGCGGCAGCCCCTCCTCGCCGTCGAGCTGCCCCAGCAGGCACCACGTCATGGTGCGGCCGAGCTGCTCCACGTCCTGCCGCACGGTGGTGAGCGCGGGCAGGGCGGTGGAGGCGATCATCAGGTCGTCGAACCCGACGACGGCGACGTCGCGCGGGATGCGGCGGTTCTGCGCGTGCAGCACCCGCAGCGCACCCATCGCCATGATGTCCGCGGCCACGAACACAGCGTCCAGCTCGGGCTCGCGGGCCAGCAGGTCCTCCATCGCCGCGGCCCCGCCCTCCGGCGAGAAGACGGCGCTGTGCGCCACCAGGTCCGACGGCTGGCCCGCCTCGGCCATGCCCCGGCGCCACCCGTTGAGCCGGTCCATCCCCACGGCCATGTCCTTCGGGCCGGCGATGGTCGCGATCCGACGGCGGCCGGTCGACACCAGGTACCTGGCCGCCTCCAGCGCGCCGTTGAAGTTGTCCGAGTCCACGTACTGGATCCCGTCGCCCACCAGGGGCCTGCCGCAGACCACGATCGGCACCCCGGCCTCGGCCAGCTTGAGCGGCAACGGGTCCTGGCCGTGCAGGCTGACTATCAGCACGCCGTCGACGTGCCCGCGGGACAGGTAGCCGGTGACGTCCTGCTCGTCGTCCTGCTGCGTCATCATCAGCACGAGCTGCACCCGCCGACCGGACAGCTCGGCGTGCACCCCGCGCAGCACGCCCGCGAAGAACGGGTCGGACAGCACCT
This sequence comes from Umezawaea sp., assembly GCA_035559015.1. GTDB lineage: Bacteria > Actinomycetota > Actinomycetes > Mycobacteriales > Pseudonocardiaceae > Umezawaea. Next base: position 2,384 of record DATMCA010001274.1, read on the forward strand.
GGCTGCCCAGCTCCGACACCACGAGCGCGATGGCGTTCGCCCGGTTGCCAGCGAGGGTCCTGGCCGCCTGGTTGGGGCTGTAGCCCAGGTCGAGGATGGCCTGGTGGACCGCGTCACGCGCCTTGACGCTGACGTAGGGCTCCTCGTTGATCACCCGGGAGACGGTGGAACGCGACACCCCGGCCGCACGGGCCACTTCCTCCAGCCTGGGGCCGGGGCGTCGGTTCTTGGCTACCTCAGTCACAGGCCACCCGTGGCGACCAGTGCGTTCTCCCTGGTCACCTTGGCGTACCACCGGGCGCTGGCCTTGGGCGTGCGGATCTGCGTCTCGTAGTCCACGTGCACGATGCCGAACCGCTTCGCGTACCCCTCGGCCCACTCGAAGTTGTCCAGCAGGGACCAGCAGAAGTAGCCGCGCAGGTCCACTCCCGCCTCGATGGCGTTGTGCGCCGCCCGCAGGTGGGACTCGATGAAGCCCAGCCGGTCCGGGTCGTGCACACCGCCGTCGCCGTTGACGGCGTCGGGGTAGGCCGCGCCGTTCTCGGTGATGTAGAGCGGGAGCCGCGGGTACTCGTCGTGCAGGCGCCGCAGCACCTTGGTGAGGCCGTCCGGCTGCACCTCCCAGTCCATGTCGGTGCGCGGGAGGTTCCGACTGGGGAACGAGAGCTGGTCGAGCCCGATCCACGGCGACCCGCTCTGCCGCCTGCCGT
>DATMCA010001275.1:0-3871 GCA_035559015.1 Umezawaea sp.
CACGTCCTGGAGGCTCAGGTTGTTCCACGGGCTCGGGCTGAGGACCTGGCCGTCCACCGCGAACTTCCGGCCGTGACCGGTGTTGAAGTTCGTGACGAACGGCAGGGTCGTGATCGGGGTCAGCTCGGTGACGTAGTGCGCCACGCCCTTCCAGGCCGCCGTGGACGTCGTGTTCGCCGGGTCGCCGTTCGGCCCGACCCAGAACCTGTTGTCCCGCGCGTAGAAGTCGGCCGGGCCCGTGGAGCTCTTGAACGTCCACTCGGGACGGTAGAAGCCGAGCGAGGTGACGTGCGGCTGGTTCTCCGGGAAGACCGAGTTCCAGCCCACGGACGTGTTGTAGCCGTTGGCTTCGACGTCGATGCCGGAGTACAGCTCGTAGGGGTCGCGGCCCAGCGTCCTGGCCAGTGCGGCGGAGTTGGCCAGACCCGTGGCGCTCCACCAGAAGTTGAGGAACATCTCGTCGCTCGACCGCTTCGCGCCGTCCTGGAGGAACTGCTGGTTGGCCGCGGTCAGCGCGTTCTGCCAGCTGACGCTGCCGGTCCGGGTCATGGCGTCGTACCAGATGGTGTGCAGGCCACTGGCCTCCAGGTACACCATGAAGTCGCGGGTGGTCGACGCGAGCGCGGTGTCACCACCCGCCGTCTCCTGGTTGATGAACCACCCGTCGAACCCGTGGTGCCTCGCGACCTCGATCAGCTTGTCCGCCACCGGGAACCGGTCGCCGTCGCGCTGCACGAAGTCGCGCACCCACTGGATCCGGCCGCCGTAGGCGGTCGGCGGGAGGAACACGTTGCCGATCACCCTCACCCCGTTGCGGTGCGCGGCGTCGGTGACGGTCGGGTTCGGGGCGAGGATCAACCCCTCGGACGCCGACCCGCCCCAGAAGACGAGGGTGTCCATGTACTGCCAGTAGTTGGTCGCGTAGTAGTTCATGTCCGGCGCGCCCTGCGCGGGGTTGTCGCTGGTCGGCGCGTACGCCACCAGCGACTGGACCTTCGCCTCACCGGGCCGTGCGTGCGCGTTGGCGGGACGCGCGGGCACCACCCTCGGGGCGAGCGGAACGGAGCTGCGGTTGAACCGGGAATCCGGATCCGTCTCCGGACTCCACGCCAGCAGCGTGTTCGGATGCCAGTAGGAGGCGAACGGCTGCCCGTTGGCCGCCACGTCGATGTCGGCTGCCGCTTCCGCGACGAAGCCCTGGGGAAGGAGTGGAGTGGCCGCTGCAGTGAGGCCGAACTTGATGAACTGCCGCCGTGTGGACACCCACCCGACCCTAGATGTCCATACCAATCCGAGGGCCGCATCCATTGGGGTGAAGGGAAAAGGCCATCCGAGACGGCGGTTTCACGGACGGTGTTCCCGACCAACGGGGCTTGACGAACGGGGGGCGGCGCACGTGCCGACTTGACAATGGGGAGAGAATAGAAAGTCGGCCCATTTTCCGAAATGTAGCCGACATATGCATCGATTATAGCACGAAAGGACCGGGCGTCACATGGAGGAATTGCTCGCGGAACGCGAACGCGTCGCATTCCTGTACGAGAAGCTGGACGGGCAACGAGCCGCCGCCCTCCGCGCGCTGGAGACGGCGCTGGGGGACGTCACCGCCCAGCGCTGGCAGCGGGAGGTGGACGTCCGCACGTTGTCCGACGAGCTGAGCAGGCTCCGCGTCGCCGACGACGGCCTCTGCTTCGGGCGCACCGACCACGTCGACGGCACCCGCACCTACATCGGTCGCGTGGGTCTCTTCGACGAGCGCGACGACTACGAGCCGCTCCTCACCGACTGGCGCGCCCCCGCCGCCAGGCCGTTCTACGTGGCCACGGCCGCCAGCCCGGAGGGGCTGACGAAGCGCAGGCACTTCCGCACCCGCGGCAGGCGCCTCCAGGACTTCCACGACGACGAGCTGAAGCTGGACGGCGTGGCCCTGACGGCCGCGCTCGACGCCCCCCGCGAACAGGTCATGCGCGACATCGTCGCCACGATCCAGGTCGAGCAGGACGAGATCATCCGCCTTGACCACCCCGGCGTGCTCGTGGTGGAGGGCGGCCCCGGCACCGGCAAGACGGCGGTCGCCCTGCACCGCGTCGCCTACCTGCTCTACACCCAGCGCGAGCGCTTCGCGAAGCGCGGCGTCCTCATCGTCGGCCCGAACTCCGGCTTCCTCAGCTACATCGGCAACGTGCTGCCGTCGCTCGGCGAGACCGACGTGGTGTTCGCGTCGCCGGGTGACCTGATGCCGAGGCTGCGGACCGTGCGCGAGGACGTGCCGGAGGTGCAGCGGCTCAAGGGGAGCCTGGACATCGTGGACGTGCTGATCGCGGCCGTGGCGCAGCGGCAGGAACTGCCGGACGAGCCGATCCCGATCGAGCTGGAGCACGCGGTCATCGACCTGGACGCGGCGCTGACCGACAAGGCGCGCAAGACCGCCCGCGCGGCCGGGATGCTGCACAACCACACGCGGGCGGTGTTCCACGAGGCGCTGGTGGACGTGCTGCTCGAAGCGGCGCTGGCGGAGATCGACGAGCCGTGGGACGGCGTGCGGCGGGACGTGCGGCGCGAGCTGTTCGCGCACCGCGAACTGCGCGCGGCGGTCGATGTGCTGTGGCCCGCCCTCACCCCGCGCCGATTCCTGGCGGACCTCTACGAATCCGCCGAGCGCTGCGCGGAACTGGGCTTCCCCGAACTCCACCGCGAGATCGGCAGGGCGTGGACCGTCTCGGACGTGCCACTGCTGGACGAGGCCGCCGAGCTGCTGGGTGAGAAGCCGTTGCAGCCCAAGGAGGAGAAGGCCGAGCAGGAGTACGCGCAGGGCGTGCTGGAGATCCTCGACACCGACCCGACGATGGACCCGGACCTGCTGCGCGCGGTCGACCTGATCGACGCCGAGCACCTGGCGCTGCGGCACACCGAGCGCGACCACCGGTACCTGGCCGAACGCGCGGCGGCCGACCGGGAGTGGACCTACGGCCACGTCGTGGTCGACGAGGCGCAGGAACTGTCCGAAATGGACTGGCGGGTGCTGTTCCGGCGTTGCCCCAGCAAGTCCTTCACGATCGTCGGCGACCTGTCGCAGCGGCAGTCCGCCGCGGGCGCGCGGAGCTGGTCCGAGGTGCTGGACCGGTACGCGGCCGACCGGTGGCTCTACCGCGAGCTGGCGCTCAACTACCGCACGCCCGCCGAGATCATGGACGTCGCCGCGGCCGCGCTGGCCGAGGTGAACCCGAACGCGACCCCGCCGAAGTCGGTGCGGCACAACGGGATCAAGCCGTGGGCCGAACTGGTCGACGACCTGCCCGCCGCACTCGCCCGCAGGCTGGCCGAGCAGCACGAGGGCACGGTCACCGTCATCGCGCCCGAGGACGTGGAGCTGGACGGACCCGTGATCACGCCGCGCGAGGCGAAGGGCCTGGAGTTCGACACGGTCCTGGTCGTGGAGCCGCACCGGATGACGCCGGGGGAGCGGTACGTGGCGCTGACCCGCGCGACGCAACGGCTCGGCGTGCTGCACACCGAACCGCTGCCGGAGTCGTTGCGCAGCCTCGCCTAGGCGGCGGGCGGTCGGCGGGTGAGCGTTGGAGCAGCGCAAGACCACCGCTCGGCCTGCCTTCCGCCGGTTTCCTCGTGTTCGCAGCACGAAACCGCGGGCCAGCCTGCCGTGAGCCGATTCCTTGCACGGCAGGCAAAGACGGCGGCGGCCAGTTGTTCGCAGCGCGGAGCCACGGCTCGGCGTGGCCACGCGCCGAGCCGTGGCGGGGTCTCACGGGTGAGGTGACCGCCCCTCGCCCGTGAGACCCGTCATCCGGGCGGGTCGCCCGGACTAGAAGACCGGACCTTCCGGGGCGTCGGCCATCCGCGGCGCCCCGGAGGG
>DATMCA010001276.1:0-2340 GCA_035559015.1 Umezawaea sp.
CAGCGGCTTCAACCTCTCGACGAGGGCCTTCGCCCGCTCGGTCGCGAAGAACGCGGCGTGGGTCTCCCGGCTGGTCCAGCCCTCGGTGACGAACACCGTGTCCGGGTCGCTCGCCGAGCGGCTGACCAGGAAGACGACGCAGTCGTGGTTCGGCAGGGACGGTGCGTCGAGCAGGAACGCGACCAGTTCGTCACCCTTGCCGGGTCGTGCGGTCAGGGTGGCGTGGAAACCGTGGTTGACGGACACGGGCTGTCTCCTCGTTCTGGTGGGGTCGGGGATTTCGACCACCCAAGGAAATCATCCCCACCAGCGGAAACGGTAGAACGAAGCTCCTGGACGCTTGCCCGATCCTCTCGTTGTGGCGAGCATCGGATCGTGCTTCACTCGTGGGCATGGACCTCGACGAGCTGCGCGCGCTGCTCCTCCGCCACGCACGACCCGACTCGACCACGGCGATCGAGGACGTCCTGATCTCGAAGGTCGACCGGGAGGGCGAGCCCTCGGCGTCGATGACGGGCACGGTGCTGGCGCTGATCGCGCAGGGCGCGAAGCACATCGCGCTGGGCGACCGCGTGTACGAGTACGGCGCGGGCCAGTACCTGATCGCCTCGGTCGACCTGCCGATCACCGGCCACTACGTCGACGTCAGCCCCGAGCACCCCGCCGTCGGCTTCGGCCTGGTCCTGCGCCCGGCCGCCATCGCCGAACTGCTCCTCCAGGCCGGACCGGGCGACCTCCCGCCCGCCGGTGGCGGCACGCCGTCCGGACTCGCGGTCAACGACGCGTCCGCCGGGCTGCTCGACGCCGTCGTCCGGCTGCTGCGCCTGCTCGACGAACCGCGTGACGTGACCGTGCTCGCGCCGCTGGTCAAGCGGGAGATCCTGTGGCGGCTCATCACCGGCGAGCAGGGCGCGGCCGTGCGCCAGCTGGGTCTGGCGGACAGCAGCCTCAGCCACGTCGCCCGCGCGGTCCGGTGGATCCGCGACCACTTCACCCAGCCGTTCCGCGTCGAGGACGTGGCCCGGATCGCGGGCATGAGCGTGTCCGCCTTCTACCGCAACTTCCAGGCGGTCACGGCGATGAGCCCGATCCAGTTCCAGAAGCAGATCCGCTTGCAGCAGGCCAGGCTCCTGCTCGCCACGGACCCCAACGACGTCACCGGGATCAGCCGCCGCGTCGGCTACGACAGCCCCTCCCAGTTCAGCCGCGAGTACCGCCGCCAGTTCGGCGCACCGCCCAGCCGGGACGCCGTGCGCCTGCGCGCGTGATGCCGGGCGGTGGGGGTGATCTCCCGCTGTCCCAACGGTTTCGCCCTACCGGCGGCCGTTCGTGGGCCCGGTCAGGTGGTGCGGGCGCGGAGGTGGGCGCGCTCGCCCTGCCGGCCGAACAGCACCAGGAGTTCGACCGGGTCGGGGCCCGCGGAGCCCATCCAGTGCGGGACGGTCGTGTCGAACTCCGCCACCTCACCCGGTTTCAGGACCAGGTCCTGGTCCCCCAGCACGAGCCGCAACCGTCCACTGAGGACGTAGACCCACTCGTACCCCTCGTGCGTCTTCGGATCCGGGACGGCGGTCTCCCCGCTCGCCGGGATGACGAGCTTGTGCGCCTGCACCCCGCCCGCCCGGCGGGACAGGGGGACGAACGTCATCCCGAACCGCCGCACCGGTCGCAGGTGGACCCGCGGATCGCCGGTGTCCGGCGCGCCGACGAGTTCGTCGAGCGGGACGCCGTAGGCCCGCGCCAGAGGTAGCAGCAGTTCGAGGTTCGGCCGCCGTCCGCCGCCCTCCAACCTGGACAGCGTGCTCTCCGAGATGCCGGTCGTCTCCGCGAGGTCGGCCAACGTGATGCCCTGCCGCTTGCGCAGCGCGCGCAGACGCGGTCCCACCGCGGCCAGCACGTCGGTCAGTTCGTCCACGTGGACCAACTTGCCAAACCGGCACGGCGGAGCGCAAAGCGGTGATCAGCCCTCAAGTGCCGACCAGCCCCCGTCGAGCAGCGTGAACACGCCGTCCAGCGCGCGCTGCGGGTCCGGGGCGCCGCTGATGAAGTTGGCGCTGTCCAGGGCGAAGTGGGCGAGCGCGGTGCACACGGGGTCGTCGGCCGGGCGGCCCGCGTCGGCGGCGATGGCCGCGGCGAGGCTCGTCTCGTGGCGCAGCCAGACGGTTCGGCGGTAGTCGCGCAGCGCCGGCGTCTCGTCGAGCAGTCGGCGGAAGCCCGCCATGTCCGGGTCGGTGTGGCGGCGCACGACGTCGTGCTCGACGAGGGCGCGCAGCGCGTCGACCACCGAGGTGCCCGGTGGTCGGTCGCGGACCGCCGAGACGAGCGCCTCCTCACGGCCGG
>DATMCA010001277.1:0-2281 GCA_035559015.1 Umezawaea sp.
CGTCCACCAGCGCCGTGTTGGTCGCCCACGGGCTCGCGCGCAGGCGGTCCGCCGCCAGGCCGAACCACAGCGACGCGACCGCGGACAGCACCACGACCGCCGCCAGCACGCCCAACGTGGACGCGCGCCTCATCCGCCGTACCCCACGACCTGGACCGAGCTGAGCAGCCACTGGTCCCCCACCCTGGTCAGGTCGGTGTCGAACCGGGTGCGCTTGGCCGTGGCCTGACCGCCCTCCGGGGTCACGCTCACCTCCAGCACGGCGATCAGCTCCGCCTGCCCGGAGTGGACGTCCAGCGACGTCACGGCGGCGCCGAGCACCGTCACGGCCGTCACCGTCCTCGCGGCCCCGATGTCCTGCACGTACGCGTCGCGGTCGCGGGTCAGCTGGTCCAGCAGCCGTCCGGTCGCCGTCGCCTGCCAGGCCTCCTGGACCTTCGCCGGGTCGCGGTGGTCCAGGGTGTTGAGCACCACGAGCCGCTGCTCGCCCTGGCGCAGCACCTCGTCCCGCGTCTGCGCAAAGCGCGGGAGGTCGCCGTGGCCCGCCTCCCACCACGTCCAGCCGAACCAGAGCGCGCCGAGCACCCCGACGGCGGCGAGCGCCGCGAACAGGCGCATCACTCCCCCAGCCCGAGCAGTCCGGCCAGGCTCGTCGGCGCGGGCCGGGGGTCCAGCGAGCCGAGCACGCCGGGCAGCCGCTGCCGCTGCCGCTCGGGCGGCGGGAGCTGCTGCGGGATCCCGGCGAACGGGGCGTTCTGCGCGCCGCGCACGCTGATCGGGCTGTTCGGCGGCTCCGCGCAGTAGGCCTGGCTGTTCGCCGGGATCGCGGTCACGTCGTCGGCGGGCCGCCGCACGGTGGTCTCGTAGCCCCTGGTGCACGACATCGGGTCGAAGAAGTTGAGCACCGCGCCCAGGTGGCCGGTGCCGTCCGGGGACGTGGTGCGGGTCGTGGCGACGACGATCGGGTAGACGACCAGCGCCTGCTCGATGGCGTCCTTGCGGCTCGTGGTGATCTGCGTGGTGGTCAGCAGGTTCGCCACCAGCACGCCGAGGTCCGTGCCCGAGGTGCGCAGGACGTCGTCGACCTGCCGGGCGACGACGGGCGCCTGACCGATCACCGCCCGCAGGTCCGGGTCGGATTCCTTGAGCTGGGCGGAGATCTTGGCGAGGCCTTCGCCGAACGCGGCGATGTTGGCGGATTCGGCCCGCTGCGTCTCCAGCACGGTCCGGCCGTTCGCCAGCAGCCCGGTCGTCTGCGGGAGGTGGTCGATCGCGGTGCCGGTCAGCGAGTCGGTGCTGTCCAGCAACCGCTGCAACGGCTCACCGGCGCCGGTGAACGCGGTGTCCAGCTCGTCCACGACCGTGCGGAGCGACTCGACCGGGACCGACCTGACGAGCGCGTCGAGGTTGGTCAGCACGGATTCCGGGCTCGGCGGGATGGCCGTCCGGTCGAGCGCGATCACCGAGCCCTGACCGAGGAACGGGCCGTTCTCGTCGTCCGGTTCGAGTTCGACGTACTGCTCGCCGATCGCGGAGCGGTTGGCCACCAGGGCGCGGGTGTTCGCCGGGATCGGCGGCGCGGACGGCTCGACGTCGAGGTCCACCTCGACGCCCCAGTCGGTGAGCCGCAGTTCGGTGACGCGACCGATCGTCACGCCCCGGTAGGCGACCTCGGCGTTGACGAAGATCCCACCGGAGTCGGTGAGCCGCACGGTGACCACGTAGCCGCGCGCGCCGAACATCCGGTCCAGCCCGGCGTACTCGGCGCCCGTGTAGGTCATGCCCACCACGGCGATGACGACGAGCGCCAGGAGCCGGACCCTCGTCCCCCGGCTGATCACCCGCCACCTCCCAGCAGGTCTTCGAGGACGCCCGCCAGCCCGCCGACCGTGGGGGCGACGGCGGGGAACCCCGGCAGGGCCAGCACGGGCGGCGCGGTCGTCGGTGGCGTGGTCAGCCCCGGCACGGAGGTCAGGGGTGGCAGCGGCAGCAGCGGCCGGTTCGCCGAGGCGAGGTTGTCCACCAGGTTGGACAGGTCGAGGTCGATCCGGACGTCGGAGTTGAAGTAGTCGCCCTTGACCGCGTTCGCCGCGTACGGCGTGAACGGGTAGGTGGCGATCGTGGTCATCGCCTTGGGCAGGTCGTGGCCCGCCTCGACCAGCCGCTGAAGGATCGGCACGAGCGCGTGCAGGTCGGCGACGACGTCCTCGCGGCTCCGGTTCAGCGTGTCGACGGCGACGGCGGACAGCTCGTCCAGCGATTGCAGCATCGTCACCAGTTC
>DATMCA010001278.1:0-2395 GCA_035559015.1 Umezawaea sp.
CGTCGCCGACCCGTTCGGCCCGCCGGGGTCCCGCGCGTACCGGACCGGCGACCTGGTCCGGAGGACCGCCGGGGGCGGCCTGGCGTTCGTCGGACGGGCGGACGACCAGGTGCAGGTGCGCGGGTTCCGGGTCGAACCCGGCGAGGTCGTGGCGGTATTGGAACGGCACGACGCCGTCGAGCGGGCCGTGGTGGTGCCGGGCGGGGACGGGCTGGTCGCCCGCTACACGGGCACCGCGGACCCGGACGACCTGCGGCGCCACCTGGGCGAGGTGCTGCCGCGGCACATGGTCCCCACGGTGATCACGGCCGTTGGTCGCCTTCCCCTGACGGCCAACGGGAAGCTGGACCGAGCGGCCTTGACCGAGCCCAGGACAGCCGTGCCCGACGGCTCGCGGATCGCGGTGGCCGGGCGGGAGGTGGTTGCGCCTGGGGTGGCCGTGTCCGGGGTGGCCGCGCCGGAGGTGGCTGCCCCTGCGGTGGTCGCGCCGGAGGTGGTCGCGCGGGAGTTGGCTGCGCGGGAGGTGGCTGTGCCTGCGGTGGCCGCGTCTGAGGGCCTCGCGTCTGAGGGCCCCGGGTCCGAGGCTGCCGGGTCCGAGGCTGCCGGGTCCGAGGCTGCCGGGTCCGATGGCGGGTCGCGGGTGGAGGTGTTGCGGGAGTTGTTCGCGGAGGTGCTCGGTCTGCCCTCGGTGCGCGCGGACGGCGACTTCTTCGACCTCGGCGGGCACTCGCTGCTCGCCACCCGGCTGGTGGACCGGATCCGACGGCGCTTCGGCGAGCGGATCCCGGTGGCGGGTGTGTTCGACGCGCCCACGCCCGAGCGGCTCGCCACCAGGCTCGGTCGAGGGCAGGCCGGCGTCTCGTTCGACGTGCTGGCTCCGCTGCGGAAGGGCGGCGACGGGCCGCCGTTGTTCTGCGTGCACCCCGGAGGCGGGATCGGCTGGGCGTACACCGGGCTGCTGCGCCACCTGGACGCCCGGCACCCGGTCTACGCCCTCCAGGCCCGCGGGTTGGACCCCGCGGAGCCGATGGCCCGCTCCATCGCCGAGATGGCCGCCGACTACCGCGGCCAGATCCGCCTGGCCCAGCCGCGCGGCCCGTACCACCTGCTCGGCTGGTCGTTCGGCGGTGTCGTCGCCCAGGAGATCGCCACCCAGTTGCGGCGGGAGGGCGAGGAGGTCGCGCTGCTGGCCCTGCTGGACAGCTTCCTCGTCCCCGCGGACCACGTGCACCAGCCGCTCGCCGACCTGGACCTGCGTGCCGCGCTGGGTGAGCAGGTCGACGCGCTGGACGACCGGCAGATCGCCGCGCTGGGGCGGGTCATGGCGAACAACGGCGAGCTGCACACCGCGTTCGCGCCGTCCCGGTTCGACGGTGACGTGGTGTTCTTCCACGCCACCGAGGGCAAGGACGACGACTTCCCGACGGTGGCGGGCTGGAACCCGTTCCTGGTCGGCCGGGTCGAGGTGCACGACGTCCCGTGCCGCCACGGGGACATGACCACCCCGGCCGCGCTCGACCACATCGGCCCGCTCCTGGCCGACCGGTTGAGCCGAGCCGCCACCGGGGTGTCGCGGTGATGAGACCGCCGCTCACGGCCCCCGATCCGGGCAGGACCCTGCCCGACCTGTTCGAGGCGCAGGTCGCGCGCACGCCCGACGCCATCGCGGTGACGTTCGAGGACACGTCGCTGACCTACCGCGAACTCGACGCCCGCGCCACCGCGCTCGCCCACCGGCTCGCCGACGCCGGTGTCGGTCCGGAACGCCTGGTCGCCGTGTCCCTGCCGCGCTCGGCCGACCTGGTGGTCGCGCTGCTGGCCGTGCTCAAGGCGGGCGGGGCGTACGTGCCGGTCGACCCCGCCTACCCGGCGGACCGCGTGGAGTTCCTGCTGGCGGACACCCGGCCGGTCCTGACGCTCACCCCCGACTCGATCGCGGACCTCCTGTCCACTGTGGAACGACCCGTCGTGCCGCGCCGGGCCCGCCCGGACAGCCCGGCGTACGTGATCCACACCTCCGGGTCCACCGGCACGCCCAAGGGCGTCGTCGTGTCGCACCGCAACGTGGTCCGGCTGTTCGACGCGACCCGGTCGTGGCTCGACGCCGGGCCGCTGGACGTGTGGACCCTGTTCCACTCCCACGCCTTCGACTTCTCGGTGTGGGAGATGTGGGGCGCGCTGCTGCACGGCGGCAGGCTGGTGGTCGTCCCCCACGCCGTGACCAGGTCGCCCGAGGACTTCCTGCGCCTGCTGGAGCGCGAGCGGGTCACCGTGCTCAACCAGACGCCCACGGCGTTCGCCCAACTCCCCCCGGCCGACCTGGACGCGCTGCGGCTGGTGGTCTTCGGCGGGGAGGCGCTGGAGGACGGCCACCTGGCCGACTGGCGTCGCACGC
>DATMCA010001279.1:0-15941 GCA_035559015.1 Umezawaea sp.
CGTGCAGCAGGCGGGCGCGGGTGGTGCCGAGGAGGCGGGTGAGGGCGGGGTGGGCGGGGGGATCGGGTCTGGTCCAGAGGGTGCCGAAGCCGGTTGCCGGGTAGCAGAGGGCGAGGCGGACGGGGCTGTCGCGGAGGTAGACGTCGGGCCAGACGAAGGCCGACGGGACGAGGACCAGGTCGCGGGTGCCGAGTTCGGTGACGGTGCCCGCGACCTCGACGGCGGTGGGGTGCCAGGTGACGGTGTCGTGCAGCTCGTTGAGGACGGTGGGGCCGCCGTGCTCCGTGAGCCTGCGGCCGCGGCGTTCCACGTCGCCCTGGAGGACGCCCTCCAACCGGGGCCAGAGCGGTTCGATGATCGCGTCGTGGACGGCCCGGACGCGGTCGCGCAACGCGGCCAGCGCCTCCGCCGGGTCGTCCAGCAGGGGGCGGGCGTGGGGATCGGCGCCGACGGCGGCGGTGATGCGGTCGGGGGTGGCGCGGAACAGGGCGTCGACCTCGGTGTCGATGCCGGTGGAGCGCAGCCCCGGTGTGGGGATGAGGAACTCGGGCACGACGGGGCCGCCGGTGGCGAGGCGGTGCAGGAGGCGGAACCACGGGTCGTCCGGGAGGGTGCCGAGGCGCGATTCGGCCCACGTGGTCCAGCGCTGGTGGACCGGGGCGCACTCCGGGGCGGCCAGCACGCGCAGGCCCGCGATCGTTTCCCAGAGCGGCGAGACGGCGAAGCGGAGGGCCATCGCTTTAGCCCAGCCTAAAACGTTCGACTTGGCCAGTGATCGCGCCAAGGTGGACGGCATGGGGACTGGGTGGGGGCGGTTGCAGGCGGTGGCGGTCAGCGGGTCGACGGGGGAGGGGCTGCTGTTGACGGCCCTGCCGCTCGTGGCGATCACGATCACGACGGACCCGCGGCAGGTGGCGCTGGTGAACGTGGTGGGGCAGTTGCCGTGGCTGCTGTTCTCGCTCGCGGCGGGGGTGCTGATCGACCGGTTCCGGCGCACGACGGTGCTCGCGTCGGCGTTCGCCGTGCAGGCCGTCGCGGCGGCGGTGCTCGCGGTCGCGGCCTCCACCCACGCGCTGAGCCTGCCGCTGCTGCTGGTCGTCTCGTTCGTCGTCGTCAGCTCCCAGGTCCTCGGCGACGGCGCGAGCGGGGCGCTGGTGCCGGACGTCGTGGGGCCGGACCGGTTGGCCGCGGCGAACGCCCGGATGATCGTCATCGACCGCGGGGTCGTGCAGTTCGTGGTCCCGCCCGCGACGGGGTTCCTGCTGGGGTTCGCCGTGGGACTGCCCGCCTGGCTCGCCTGCGCGGCGGCGCTGGTGGCGCTGCTGCTGCCCCGCGGCATCGCCGTCCGGCACGTGCCGAACCCGCCGGGACACCCGTTGCGGGACATCAGGACCGGGCTCGCGTTCCTCGTCGGCAGCCCGCTGCTGCGGATGATCACGATCACCGTCGCGCTCGGTTCGTTCGCCGCGTCCGCGACCACCTCGATGTTCGTCCTGTACGCCACGCAGGTCCTGCACGTCGGCTCGTTCGGCTACGGCGTGCTGCTCGCGTGCATGGCCGTCGGGTGGATCGGGGCGTCGTTCGTGGTGCACGCGCTGGTCACGCGCCTCGGCTACGCCTGGTCGATGCGGTTCGGGGCGGTGTCGGCGGGCGTCGGGACCCTGCTCATCGCGGTGGAACCGCCGGTGTTCGCGCTGGTCGCCGTGACGCTGGTGCTGGTGTCGTCCACGACGCTCGTGTGGAACGTGTGCTCGCAGTCGAGCCGCCAGCGGTTCACGCCGACGCCGCTGCTCGGTCGGGTGCTGACCAGCCACCGCGCGCTGGCGTGGGGCCTGACGCCGTTCGGCGCGCTCGCGGGCGGGTTCGTGGCGGCGACGTGGGGCCTGCGCTGGGTGTGGGTGGCGGGCGCGGGCGTGCAGTTCCTGTCCGTGGTGCTGATGTGGAGGACGGTGTCCCCCAAGGGGTTCGCCGCGGAGGAGGCCCGAGTCGACGCTCGGGCCTCCTGACTCACAGCTCGCGGCTCACGTGGGTGCCGTCGCGGACCGTGCCGACGTACTCCTCGACCAGGTCCTCCATCGCCACGACGCCGCACAGCGCGCCGTCCGCGTCGACGGCCCGCGCCAGGTGCGACTGGGCCCGCCGCAGCGCGGCCAGCGCCTCGTCCAGGTGGGCGTCGACCGGCAGGTCCGGCAGCCCGCGGATGCGGGTGCGCGGCACGGGGGTGCCCGGATCCGCGCCCGCGAGGTCCAGCACGTCCTTGACGTGCAGGTAGCCCAGCAGCCTGCCGTTCTCGCCGCGCACCGGGAACCGGGAGAACCCGGTCTGAGCCACGGACGACTCGACCTCGCCGACCGTCGGGTTCGACGACAGCGTGGTCAACCGGTCGAGCGGTACCAGCACGTCCGCCACGGTCCGCTCGGCCGACGACAGCGTCTGCGCGAGCCTGCGGTGCTCGGAGTCCTCCAGGAGGCCCTCCTCGCGGGACTGGGCGATCAGCATCGCCAGCTCGTCCGGCGTGTACGCCGTGTCCAGCTCGTCCTTCGGCGTGACCTTCATCAGCCTCAGCACGGCCGTCGACACCACGGTGAACATCCGCAGCACCGGGCCGACGAGTTTGCAGAACCCGTAGTGCACCGGCACGAGCCAGATCGCCAGCTGCTCCGGGTTCGCGATGGCCAGGTTCTTCGGCACCATCTCGCCGAGGATCGTGTGCAGCGCCACCACGATGATCAGCGCGATGGCGAACGAGATGCCGTGCCGCAGCGCCGCCGGGATGCCGACGGCGTGGAACGGCGACTCCAGGATCGACGCCACGGCGGGTTCGCCGATCGCGCCGAGCCCCAGCGAGCACAGCGTGATGCCCAGCTGCGCGCCCGCGATCATCAGCGGCAGCTCGCGGCCCGCCTTGATCGCGGTGCGGGCCCGGCTGCTGCCCTTCTCGGCCAGCGCTTCGAGCCGGTCGCGGCGGGCGGTGATGATGGCGAACTCGGCGCCGACGAAGAACGCGTTGCCCGCCAGGAACAGGACGAGGACCAGGATGCTCACTGCGCCGCCACCTGTTCGGCCTCGGCGACCTTGGCCACCCGCAGCTCGGCCGTGCGGTGCCGGTCCATCCGCATCACGGTGATCCGCCAGCCGTCGACCCGGATCTCGTCGCCGACCTCGGGGATGCGGCCGAGCCTGGCCATGACCAGCCCGGCCAGCGTCTCGTAGTCGCCCTCCGGCATCCGGAACCTGGTGGCCTCGGCGACCTCGTCGTCGCGCAGCAGCCCGGACACCATCCAGCTCTCCTTGCCCAGCGGGCGGACCGGGGCGGCCTCGCCCCGGTCGTGCTCGTCGCGGACGTCGCCGACGATCTCTTCGACCACGTCCTCCAGCGTCACCAGCCCGGCCGTGCCGCCGTACTCGTCCACGACCAGCGCGGTCTGCAACCCCGAGGCGCGCAGCCGGTCCAGCAGCGCGTCGCCCTCCAGGGTCTCCGGCACGGTCTGCACCGGCCGGGTCAGCGCCGACACCGGCGTGGTGCCGCGCTGGTTCACCGGCACGCTGAACGCCTGCTTGACGTGCACCATGCCGCGCACCTCGTCCAGGTCGCCGTTGTGCACCGGGAACCGGGAGAAGCCGGTCGCTCGGGTCTTCTCGATCAGGTCCAGCACGGTCGCGTCGACCCGCAGCGCCTCGACCTGCACGCGCGGCGTCATCAGCTCACCGGCGGTGCGGTCGCCGAAGCGCAGCGAGCGGTCCAGCAGCGTCGCCGTGCCCTGGTCGAGCGTGCCGTGCTCGGCGCTGGAGCGCACCAGCGCGCTCAGCTCCTCGGGCGACCGCGCGGATGCCAGTTCCTCGACCGGTTCGACGCCGAAGCGCCGCACCAGCCAGTTCGCGGTGAGGTTCATGCCGCTGATCAGCCAGCGGAACATGCTGGAGAACGCCGACTGGTAGCCGACGACCGCGCGGGCGGTCTCCATCGGCTTCGCGATGGCGAGGTTCTTCGGCACGAGCTCGCCGAACACCATCGACACGGCCGTGGCCAGCGCCAGCGCGAAGGCCAGCGCCAGCGGGTCGGCCACCGTCAGCGGCACGCCGATGGATGTCAGGCCGGGTTCGACCAGTTCCGCGATGGCGGGTTCGGCGATGTAGCCGGTGATCAGGGTGGTGATGGTGATGGCCAGCTGGGCGCCGGAGAGCTGGAAGGACAGCGATCTGTGCGCCTTCTGGAGCTTCAGGGCCTTGGCATCGCCCACGACGGCGGCGTGGTTGTCCACGGTGCTGCGTTCGAGGGCGGTCAACGAGAACTCGGCGGCGACCGCGGTGGCGGTCCCGAGGGTGAGAGCGACGACGGCCAGCAGGCCGAGGACGCTCAGGAGTGTTCCGATCACCTGTCGCCTCCGACGAGGGACGGGATCGAGCTGATGTGGCAGCCGGGTGTTCGACCCGGCTCAGTACTGAAACCAGGTGACTGCGCGTCGCGCACGGAAGGGGTCACTCCTCGCTGGTCTTGCGGGTGGAGAGCGGTTCGGTCCAGTTTAGAGGGTATGGCCGTCAGCGCAGGCCGGTTCCGGAGGGTGCGCGGGTGCTCGCCCTGAGTACGACCTCGCCCGCGACCTTGACCGTGCGGACCTCGTCCGTCCCCTCGTCCAGCACGAGCCGCGCCGCCCGTTCGCCCAGCTCCTCCAGCGGGAGCCGCACGGTGCTCAGCCCCGGCACCAGGTCCCGCAGCGTCGGGATGTCGTCGAAACCCGCCATCGACACGTCCTCCGGCACCCGCAGCCCGGCTTCGCGCAACGCCGCCATCGCGCCGAGCGCCATCACGTCGTTGACGGCGAACACGCAGGTGGCGCCGGTCTTCGCGGCCAGCAGCTCGGTCGCCGCGGCGTGCCCGCCGTCCCTGGTGAACGCGCCGTTGACCACCGACGCGGCGGGCAGGTCGACCCCGGCGTCCGCCAGGCCGGCCTTGAACCCGGCGAGCCGGTCGCGCGCCACGACCAGGTTCGACGGCCCGGCCAGCACGGCGAACCGCTTGTGCCCCAACGCCGCCAGTTCCCGCGCCAGCGCGCGGGCACCCGCCCGGTTCGACGGCACGACGGTGTCCGTCGGGATGCGGGACTGCGAGACGCACGCCACCCGCCCGCCCTGCGCGGTGAACGCCTCGACCTCGGCGGCGAGCCTGGCCGTGGCCCCGCGGTCCGTGGTGCGGCTGCCCGCGATGACGACGGCCCGCGCCCGGTGCGCGCGCAGCGTGTACAGCAGCTCGACCTCGCGCTCGGGGTCGCGGCCGGTGGTGCCGAGCACCACGACCAGCCCCGCCTCCTCGGCGATCCTCGTCACGCCCGCCGCGATGCTGGAGAAGTACGGGTCGGAGATGTCGTGCACGACGAGGCCCACGAGCACGCTGCTGTTGCGCGCCAGCGCCTGCGCGGCGGCGTTGGGCAGGTAGCCCAGTTCCTGCGCGGAACCGACCACGCGGTCCCGCAGTTCGTCGCTGACCTGCCGCGTGCTGCCGTTGAGCACGCGGGACGCGGTCGCCAGCGACACCCCCGCGTGGCTCGCGACCTCCGCCAGCGTCACCTGCCTGGGAGTCAAACCCGTGCCTCCTCGATAGCCTGCCGGGAGCCTAGTCGTCGTGCACCGCGGTCGCGGCACGGCGGCCCTGGTCAGGCGTCCCCCGAGGGGTCGGGGAGGTGAACGGGTCGGTCGCCGACGGCGGCGGCGACCGACCCGGTCCGGGGGCGGTGACCACGACGTGCGCGGAGTCGTGGTCACCGCACTAGATGAGGAGCGCGTTCCCCACCGGGAAATACGTCAGGCGCCCGTCCACGGCCGGTAGGCCTGGGAACGGCGCGGCCGCGGGGCCGGGCAGGTGATCTGCTGGACCGAGTCGAACAGGGTCCGGCCGATCGCCGTGCGGGCCCGCAGCGCCGGGTGCGTGGCGCCGTAGTTGTCGTGGTTGGCGGCGTCGTCCCCGCGGAACCGGCCGGACGCGAACAGCGCGTAGGTGATCACCGGCTTGCCGTCGGCGTCGAACACCACGCCCGCCTCGTTGCGGCCGTCCTCGAACCAGCCCGCCTTCGTCGCGACCTGGAGCCGCTCGTTCGACGACAGCTCCAGCCGGACGCCGTCGGTGAACGACGTCAGCGACCGCAGCACCGTCAGCAGGTGGGAGGTCGAGGCCGGTGACAGCAGCTCCTCGTTCACCAGCTTGCGCAGCAGCGTGAACGTCTCGCGCGGCGTCGTCGTGCCGAGGAAGTACCGGTTCGGGTTGGCGACCGGCACCACCTGCGTGTGCACGAAGCCCTTGCCCCGCAGGATCTCGTTGATCTCCAGCGCGGGCACGACCAGACCGCACAGCCGCACGGCGGTGTTGTCCGAGACGGTCAGCAGCGCCGCCAGGGCGTGGCCGATCGTCACCGAGCTGGGGTAGGCGCCGTCCAGCCCGAAGATGCCGTCGGTGTCCTGGATGACGATGTCCGCCGTCACCTCGATCCGCTGGTCGAGCGCCAGGAGCCCGCGGTCCACCTTGTCCAGCACCGCGACCGCCACGGCGATCTTGTTGACGCTGTACGCCTCCACGACGGTGTCCTGCCGCTCCTCCACCGCCGACCGCACGGACCCGTCCGGGTTCGTCACGCCGATGTAGGACGCCCACGTGCCGCGCGCCTTGCGCGTCTCCAGGCGGTACTTGCGGGCGATCTTGCGCCTCGCCACGTCAGCCGTGCGCGGGATCACCGCCTCCAGTTCCGGCTCGGTGTCGGTCTCGTCCACCTGCGCCGCCGCCGTTCCGCCGCCCAGTACCGCGGAGGCCGCCGCGACGGACCCCAGGCCGAGCGCGAACCTGCGTGTGATGTTCATCGAATCCCCCTGTTCGGACCAGTGGAGTGATCCAACCAGGTGTCGCTGTCGTCTCGCTGACGACCATGAGTAGCGTTCACGGCATGGGCGACTCGGTATTCGTGATCACCGGCGCGTCCCGCGGCATCGGCGCGGCCACCGCGGAACTGGCCGCCGCCGCGGGGTACCGGTTGGTGCTGACGTCCCGGCACGCCGAGGAACTGGTCAACGCGGGGACGCGGCTCGGCGGTCCCGACCGCGTCTGGGCGGCCTCGTGCGACGTGACGTCGTGGCACGAACTGGCCTTCCTGATGGGGCGGGTCGAGGAGGAGTGGGGCTCGATCGACGTCGTGTTCGCCAACGCGGGCTCCAGCGTCGTCACGTCGTTCACCTCCGACGAGTGCGCCCCGCCCGCCGAGTGGGCGGACATGGTGCTCACCAACGTCTGCGGCCCCGCGTACACCGCCAAGGCCGCCATGCCCGCGCTGGTGCGCAGCCGGGGCCACCTCGTGCTCACCGGTTCGGCGGCGGGCCGCGGCGTCCGCCCCGGCAACCTGTACTCCGCGACGAAGTGGGCGGTCACCGGGCTGGCGCAGAACATCCGCGCCGAGTGCGCCGACACCGGCGTCCGCGTCACCGTCGTCCAGCCGGGGTTGACCGACACCGGCGCGATCCCGGCCTCGCGCGCGGCCGAACCCAAGCTCGACCCGGCCGACGTGGGCCGCGCGGTGCTGTACGCCGTGTCCCAGCCGCCCTCGGTGGACGTGAACGAGATCGTGGTCCGACCGACCGGCCAGGGGCCGTACCGCTAGCGGACCACCTTGCCGCGCAGGATGATCCGGCTCGGGTGCGCGAGCACCGAGGGGTCCGCGACCGGGTCGCGGTCGTAGGCGACGAGGTCGGCGGGTGCGCCGTCGACCAGACCGGGCAGGCCCAGCCACGACCGGGCGGTCCAGGAGGCCGCGCCGATCGCCACCTCGGGTGCCAGCCCGGTGCGGATCAGCGACCCGACCTCCGCCGCGACCGTGCCGCACGGGTGGCTGTCCGTGCCCGCCAGCACCGTCACGCCCGCCTCGTGCGCGGCCGGGATGGTGGTCATCATCCCCTCCACGCCCCGGTGCAGGAGCTCGCTGGTGCTGGTCCCCAGCACCGCGATGAACCCGGCGAGCGTCGGCACCAGCGCGGTGCCCTGCGCGGCCATGCGCTCCAGCAGGTCCGGGTCGAGGTTCATGCCGTGTTCGAGGCTGTCGACCCCGGCCAGGACCGCGTTGCGGGAGCCCTCCGCGGTCTGGCAGTGCACCGCCACCTTGCCGCCGATCGCGTGCACGGCCTCGGTCACGGCGGTCAGCAGGTCCAGCGGCACGGCGGGGTCGCCCGCGCTCCAGTCGCCGATCACCTTGCACCACCCGGAGGAGGCGGTGGCCTCCTCGACGGCCGCGGCGACCAGGTCGGCCTCGTCCACGTCCCGGCCCCAGCCGGGGAAGAAGCGGCCCGGTGTCGCGAGCCACCGCCCGGCCGAGCGGACGCGCGGCAGGTCGGGTTCCTCGTCGACCCAGCGGGGGATCCGGCCCGCCGAACCGGGGGTGCGCACCAGCAGGACGCCCGCGTCGCGGTGCCCGCGCAGGTCGTCGCGCAGCACGTCGTCGTCGAACGGGTCGCCGGGCCGGACGGCGCCCGGATGCGTGTGCGAGTCCACCAGTCCCGGCAGCAGCCACCCGCCGTCCACGACGGTGTCCGCGCCGCGCACCGGGTCGGTCCTGATCCGGTCGTCGTCGATCCAGAGCGTCCGCTCCTCGCGCTCCGGGAGCACGACCCCTCGAACGCGCAGCACCGTCACGGGCAGAGCCGCCGAACGGTCGCGCCGTGCGACGGGTACGCCTCGGCCAGGTCGTCCGCGGTCCCGAACTCCACCACGTCGTCGGTGTACGGCGGCACGACGACGGTCGTCACCAGGGTCCAGTCGCCCGCCGGTTCGCTCGCCTGCCACACCCCGGCGGGCACCACGACCTGGGGCCGCTGCCCCTCGGCGAGGGCCGACCCGAGCACCGGAGTGGTCACCGTCCCATCGGGGTGCAGCAGCAGCATCCGCAGCGGGGCCCCGGCGTGGTGGGCGTAGACCTCGACGTTCGCCAGCCGGTGCACGGCGGAGAACTCACCCGCGCGCAGCAGGTAGTAGATGGTCGACAGGTCCGCCGAGCGGAAGCCCTGCGCGAAGTGGCCGCCCTCCACGGGCAAGGGGGCGAGGCCCAGGGCGGTGATGACGTCGTCGGCTTTCACGCGTGCTCCGGTGAGGGGATCGAGCCGTGCACGACGACCATGCCCTTGCCCAGCCGCTTCGCCGTGTACATGGCGGCGTCGGCCGAACCGAGCATGTCGTCGGCGGACACGGCGGCGTCGTGGGCCGTGCGGTGGGCTATGCCCACGCTCGCGCACACCTCGTGCTCACGGCCCTGGGTCTGGTGCGGGGACTTGAGGGCGTCCAGGACGCGGTTGCCGATCTCCGACGGGTCGACGTCGCCGCTCTCCACCAGGACGCCGAACTCGTCGCCGCCGAGCCGGGCGACCGTGTCCTGGTCGCGCACGCAGTTCAGGAGCCTGGTCGCCACGATCCGCAGCACGGCGTCGCCCTCGGCGTGGCCGAAGTTGTCGTTGACGTGCTTGAAGCCGTCCACGTCGATGAAGGCGAGCACGACGGGCTCGCCGCGGCGCAACGCGGCGGTGAGGCGTTCGCGGAACAGCTCGCGGTTCGCCACGCCCGTGAGCGGGTCGTGGAAGGCCTGGTGCCGGAGCTGTTCCCGGCTCTCGTGGAGCTGGTCGAGCAGGCGGGCGTTGTCCATCAGGGTCACCAGCTGCCGCACGATCACCAGCAGCACGACGCCGAGGCCCGCGTAGATCTCCAGCGGGTTGAACCGGACGCCGGTCGCGGTGCCGACGACGATGAACAGGCCGGTGATCAGCATCGGCAGGTACGGGACGAGCAGGTGCAGCAGCTCCCCGGTGCCGAGCTTGCCCGCGCGGACCGGTTTCCCCTTGGTGGGGGCCAACGAGCTGAGCAGGAGCATCACCGGGCACGCCATGAAGCCGACGTCGGCGATCGGCGGGATGGCCTCGGCGCCGTGGCTGACGAGCCAGGCGAAGATCCAGCCGGACGAGGACTGCGCGAGGCCCGCGAGGGCGAGGAACAGCATCGGCAGCTGGCGGACCGGGTGGTGCGTCCACGAGGTGACCAGGAGGGTCACCAGCAGCACCAGGTACGCGGCGGGGTGGGCGATCACGGTGGCGAAACCGGGCCCGGACGTGGCCCAGGCGCGGGCGATCGACTCCAGCGCCGACACCCAGGTCAGCACGAACAGCGAGCCCACGACGATCAGGCCGTCCAGCACCACCAGGAGCTTGCTGCGGTGGTTCGGCAGCGAGTCCGCGGCGCCGTGCGCGAGCGTCAGGACCGCGCCCAGCGCGAGCACCGGCGTGAGGATGAAACCCAGTGGCGCCAACGTGGACGACGGCAGCGAGACGCCGAGGAACAGCTGGCCCCAGATCCACGCGCACAGGCCCACGGCCAGGCTGGCCGTCGACGCGACCATCCACAGCCGCCAGCGGCGCTCGGTGCCCTCCTTGCGGCCGGCGGCCCGCCAGAACACGACCATCGCGGCGACGGCGGCGGCCAGCTGCGAGGTCTTGTCCAGCGCGACGGACGCCTGGTGGCCGAGGACGCCCGACACCACGACACCCACCAGCAGCGCCAGGAGGGTGCAGAGGAAGGCCGTTCGAGCGCCGAATCGCCTCGGCATCATGGCCTCCCGCTTGTCGCGACCGGGAAGGTGAAGTGGATCAAAGGGACCGGGCCACCGTAGCGAGGTGGTGACTCAGTGTCGACCGCGAACGCGTCCGATGTCGCCAATCCGTGACGGTCCCGTGTCGAGGGGAATAGGCGGTCGCGGGCCGCGCGGCCGGTGGTCGCGTGTCGCGGGGAGCCCGCCGCGGCCCACCCACTAAAGTTCGAACGGATGTTCGTCTCGGTGGAGGGACCCCAGTGCGAGTGTTCGGCGTCGACCCAGGCCTGACCCGGTGCGGGTTCGGCGTCGTCGACGGTGGCCCCGGCCGCGCGGTGAGGATCGTCGCCGTCGACGTGGTCCGCACGTCGGTCGACGCCGAGCTGGCGATCCGGCTGCTGCACCTCGCCGACGAGGTGGAGGCCTGGCTGGACCGCTACCGGCCCGAGGTGGTCGCGATCGAGCGGGTCTTCAGCCAGCACAACGTGCGCACCGCGATGGCGACGGCCCAGGCGGGCGGCGTGGTCGCGCTGGCCGCCGCGCGGCGCGGCCTGCCGGTCGTGTTCCACACGCCCAGCGAGGTGAAGGCCGCCGTCACGGGGTCGGGTCGCGCGGACAAGGCGCAGGTGACGACGATGGTCACCAAGCTGCTCGGCCTGGTCGAGGCACCGAAGCCCGCGGACGCGGCGGACGCGCTGGCGCTGGCCATCTGCCACATCTGGCGGGCGCCGATGCAGTCGAGGATGGCCCAGGCGCAGGCCAAGGCCGCCGAGATGGCCCGCACCCACAAGCTCAAGCTCGCGCAAGCCGCGAAAAACGGAGGTAGGACCAAGTGATTTCGTCGCTGCGTGGACAGGTGCTGTCCATCGGACTCGATCACGTGGTCGTCGAGGTCGGGGGGGTCGGGTTCGCCGTCCAGGCGACGCCCACGACGCTCGCCGGGCTGCGGCGCGGCGAGGAGGCGGTGCTCTCGACCTCGCTGGTCGTGCGCGAGGACTCGTTGACGCTGTTCGGCTTCACCGACGCGGACGCGCGCGAGCTGTTCGGCCTGCTCCAGACCGTGTCCGGCATCGGGCCGCGGCTCGCGCTGGCCACGCTGGCGGTGCTGGAGCCGGACAAGCTGCGGGCCGCGCTGGCCGACGGCAACATCACCGTGCTGACCCAGGTCCCCGGCATCGGCCGCAAGGGCGCCGAGCGGTTGATCATCGAGCTGCGCGACAAGGCGGGCCCGTTGCCGACCGCCGACGGTGTCGCGGACAGCGCCCCGCAGGTGCGCGAGCAGGTCGTGGAAGCGCTGCTGGGCCTCGGTTTCCCGGTCAAGCAGGCCGAGGCGGCGGTGGACGCGGTCATCGCCGAGGACTCCGCGCAGACCACCCCGACCGTGCTCCGCCGTTCTTTGGCGGCGCTTGGGCGTAAGAGGTGAACCGCGCCGACGTGCTTTTCCCAGCGGAGGCGCCATGAGCACCGAATTCGATTCCGATGACTCCGACGAGACCCTCTCGCCATTGGTCATCCCGACCGAGCGGGACGTCGAGGGGACGCTGCGGCCCAAGGACCTGACCGAGTTCGTCGGCCAGCTCAAGGTCCGCGAGCAGCTGGAACTGGTGCTGCAAGGGGCGATGCGCCGCGGGTCGCCGCCGGACCACGTGCTGCTGTCCGGTCCGCCCGGCCTCGGCAAGACCAGCCTCGCGATGATCATCGCGGCCGAGTTGGGCGCCTCGCTGCGGATCACCTCGGGCCCCGCGCTGGAACGGGCGGGCGACCTCGCCGCGATGCTGTCGAACCTGGTCGAGGGCGACGTGCTGTTCATCGACGAGATCCACCGCATCGCCCGCCCCGCCGAGGAGATGCTGTACCTGGCGATGGAGGACTTCCGGGTCGACGTGGTCGTCGGCAAGGGGCCCGGCGCGACCAGCATCCCGCTGGACATCGCGCCGTTCACGCTGGTCGGCGCGACCACCCGGTCCGGCTCGCTGACCGGCCCGCTGCGCGACCGGTTCGGCTTCACCGGGCACATGGAGTTCTACACCGCCGACGAGCTGGACCACATCATCCGGCGCTCGGCGAAGATCCTCGGCGTCGACCTGCGGGAGGACGGCGCGCTGGAGATCGCGGGCCGGTCCCGCGGCACGCCCCGGATCGCGAACCGGTTGCTGCGCCGGGTCCGCGACTTCGCGGAGGTCCGCGCGGACGGCGTGGTGGACCTCCAGGTCGCCCGCGACGCCCTCGCCGTGTACGACGTCGACGAGCTGGGGCTGGACCGGCTGGACCGGGCCGTGCTGGGCGCGCTCGTTCGCTCGTTCGGCGGCGGCCCGGTCGGGGTCGCGACCCTCGCGGTCGCGGTCGGTGAGGAGGTGACCACGGTGGAGGAGGTGTGCGAGCCCTACCTGGTCAGAGCCGGCATGCTGGCCCGTACGCCCAGAGGACGCGTGGCCACCGACGCCGCCTGGCTGCACCTGGGATTGCAGCCACCCACGGCCTGACGAGTGATCGGGTTCGATGACCTGGCACAATCGCCGGTGGCACCCAGAAAAATCGGACGTTCCGGACACCATGCGGCCGTCCGGCCGAACGGAGAATGATGAACCTTTCGTCCCTGATGTTCCCGTTGCTGCTGGTGCTGCTCGCCGTGCCGCTGTTCCTCAGCGCTCGCAAGCAGAAGCGCGCGGCAGCCGAGCAGCAGCAGCTCCTGTCCTCGCTGGAGCCGGGTGACCGCGTGATGACGACCTCCGGTCTCTACGCGACGGTCGCCGACGCCACCGACGACGCCACCATCGACCTGGAGATCGCCGACGGCGTCATCACGACCTGGCTCCGCCAGGCGGTGCGCGAGAAGATCGTCGCGGCCGACGACGCCGACGAGTTCGAGGCCGACGAAGAGAACGCCGTCGTCGACGAGGTCGCCCCGGCGACCGCCGCGGAGATCGCCCCGCCGCTGGAGCACAACACCAAGAAGTAATCGCGTCGGAGCGCGTCGGTCCGCGGTTGGCAACGGTCAAAACTGCCAACTGCGGGCAGTGACGTCCAGCTCACACGACGCGGGGTACGCTGCGCCCTCGCCCGGACTGAACACCTTCGGGTGAGGGCGTGCTGTCCTCGTCCCACCAGGACGAGGTCCGCCGACCTGACATCATCTTCCAGTTCGAGGAGACGGACGGACCGTGGCACCTCCGGCCGGGCAGATCCGCCCAGCGAAGTACCTGGGCGCATTTGTCCTCATCGTGGTCGCGCTGTACTCCCTGGTGTTCTTCACCGGGAGCGGCAAGGCGACCCCCAAGCTCGGCATCGACCTCCAGGGAGGCACGAGGGTCACGCTGACCGCTCGAGCCCCCGACGGGAAGACTCCGACGGACGAGGCGCTCAACCAGGCCCGAACCCTCATCGAGACCCGTGTCAACGGCCTCGGTGTGTCCGGCTCCGAAGTCGTCCGCGACGGCACGAACCTGGTCATCACCGTGCCCGGCGCCGACGGCGAGGGCGCGAAGAGCCTCGGCAAGACGGCGCGCCTGGCGTTCCGCAAGGTCGTGGGCTCCCCGGCGCCGAACGCCCCGGTCGTCCCGCAGACGTCCGGCTCGACGCCCCCCGCCTCGACGTCCGGCAGCCCCGCCCCGACCAGTTCGGGTTCCGCGGCGCCGAGCGAGAGCGCGGGCTCCACGCCGCCGTCCAGCGGTGCGCCGCAGGGCCGCCCGGCTCCCCTCCAGGAGGGGCAGCCCGCCAGCACGGACCCGTCCGCTCCGGTGAGCACGGACCCGTCCGCGCCGCCCGCGAGCGACGCCGCGCAGCCGCCCGCCGCGCAGCCCGACTGCCAGGCCGTGTTCAACGGCAAGTACTCGGACGACACGACCAAGGCGATCGCCGAGGCCAAGGCGTGCAGGCAGGACCCGGCGCTCACCACGCTGGACGCGCAGACCGTCCAGCAGGCGCTCCAGGCGTTCACCTGCCCGGTCGACGTCGACCCGCTGATCGGCAACGACGACTTCGACAAGCCCCTGATCACGTGCGACCAGGACAAGGTGAACAAGTACGTCCTCGCGCCGGTGAACCCGCCTGCCGACGACAAGACGGTCAAGGCCGACGACTACTCGCTGTACACCCGCCTGACCGGTGAGGACATCAACAACGCGACCTCGGGCAGCGACCCGCAGGGCGCGGGCTTCGTGGTCAGCCTGGACTTCAAGGGCGACGGCGGTTCGAAGTGGGGCAAGTTCACCACCGCGAACACGCAGCAGCAGGTCGCCGTGGTGCTCGACAGCCAGGTCGTGTCGGCACCGAACATCAACGAACCCATCCTCGGCGGCAACACCCAGATCAGCGGCACCTTCACGCAGAAGGAGGCCGACCAGCTCGCGAACGTGCTGAAGTACGGCTCGCTGCCGCTGTCGTTCGAGGCCTCCGAGGCCGAGACGGTGTCCGCCACGCTGGGCCTCGCCTCGCTGGAAGCCGGTCTGCTCGCGGGTGGCATCGGCCTCGGCCTGGTGTTCATCTACTGCCTCTTCTACTACCGCCTGCTGGGCATCCTGACGATCATGTCGCTGGTCCTGTCCGGTGGCATCGTCTACGCCGTCCTGGTGTTGCTCGGCCGCTGGATCGGGTTCACCCTGGACCTCGCCGGCATCGCGGGCTTCATCGTGTCGATCGGCATCACCGCGGACTCGTTCGTGGTGTTCTTCGAACGGTTGAAGGACGAGGTGCGGGAGGGCCGGTCGTTCCGGTCGGCCGTGCCGCGCGCCTGGATCCGTTCGCGGCGGACGATCCTGTCCGCCGACGCGGTCAGCTTCCTGGCCTCGGCGATCCTGTACGTGATCGCCGTCGGCCAGGTGAAGGGCTTCGCGTTCACGCTCGGCATGTCGACGGTGCTCGACCTGGTGGTCGTCTTCCTGGTCACGCACCCGCTGGTGGTCCTGGCGTCGAAGTCCAAGTTCCTGTCCAACCCGAAGGTGTCCGGCCTCGGCGGGGCGCAGCAGGCCGGTGTCGACCAGCGCGCGCACGCGAGCTCGAAGAGCACCGCCGTGAAGGAGGCCTGACGTGGCGAAGACCAAGGGCAATGGAGTCTTCCACCGCCTCTACGTCGGCACTGGCGCGTTCGACATCGTCGGCAAGCGCAAGCGCTGGTACGTGATCTTCGGGATCATCCTGCTGATCTGCATCGGGTCGATCGGGATCAAGCAGTTCAACCTGGGCATCGACTTCGTCGGCGGCACCAAGGTCCAGATGCCCGCCGCGAGCTCGCAGGGCGAGATCCAGGTCCAGGCGGTCAAGGACAGCTTCAGCAAGGCCCTCGGCGAGAACGCCACCGCGGTGCAGAGCGTGGGCACCGGTGGCACGGCGACGATCCAGATCCGC
>DATMCA010001280.1:0-10888 GCA_035559015.1 Umezawaea sp.
GAGCGGGTCAACAGCAAGGTCTATGGGCGCCGATTGGCCGCGGCGGGCGGGCTGCGGCCGGTGCCCGGCTTCGAGTGCGAGACCGTCGCCGAGTTCCTGGCCGTGCTCGACGAGGTCGAGCCGCTGGTGGAGCAGGGCGAGCGGGTCGTGGTCAAGGACGCCTACGGCGTGTCCGGCAAGGGGCTCGTGGTGCTGGACAGCGGGGTCAAGGCCTCGGGTGTCCGCAAGCTCGTCACCCGGCGGGCGGCCCGCAGCGGCGACGACCGGCTGCACGTCGTCGTGGAGCGCTGGCTGCCCAAGAGGTTCGACCTCAACTACCAGTTCACCGTCGGCCGCGTCGGGGCCGTCGTGTTCGACTTCGTGAAGCAGGCCCTCACCGAGGACGGTGTCCACAAGGGACACCTGGTCCCGGCCGAGCTGGAACCGCACCACCACGACGAGCTGCGGCAGGCCGCCGAGGTCATCGGGAAGCGGCTGCACGCGGACGGGTTCAGCGGCATCGCGGGCGTGGACGCGATCCTGGGCCGGGACGGCGTGCTCTACCCGCTGCTGGAGATCAACGCGCGGCTCAACATGTCGACCTACCAGGGCGGCGTCACCGAACGCCTGCTGCCCGACGGCAGCGCCTGCCTGGCCAGGCACTACACCCTGCGGCTCGCCGCCCGCACCCCGTTCGACGCCGTCCGCGCGGCACTGGGGCCGCTGCTGGACGAGCGCGACGGCGAGCGCGTGGTGATCACCTGCGCGGGCACGGTCAACGCGAACGCGGCCGACACCGCGCCGTTCGAGGGCCGTCTGTACGCGGTCCTCGTCGCCCCCGACCGGACGCGGCTGGCCGCGCTGGACGCCGCCACCGAGACCGCACTCACGACGCTGGAGAGCCGATGACGAGCGAGTACACCGTGCAGGGACACCCGATCAGCGCGTTGGCCGAGGAGTTCGGGACACCCCTGTACGTCTACGACGGCGACGTGCTGCGGGACGTGTACCTGTCGCTGCGCGAACGGCTCGACCCGCGGGTGGACATCCTCTACTCCGCCAAGGCGAACCCGAACGTCAGCGTGTGTGCGGTCCTGCGCTCGCTCGGCGCGGGCATCGAGGTGTCGTCGCTGGTGGAGCTGGTGACGGCGAAGCAGGCGGGCGCCGCGCCGGAGGACGTCATCTTCCTCGGTCCCGGCAAGTCGCTCGACGAGCTGCGCGCGTGCGTCGAACTGGGGGTGCACGCGATAGTGGCGGAGTCGTTGGAGGAGCTGGAGCTGCTCAACGACATGCGGGTGCCGGGCCGGGTGAGGGTCATGCTGCGGGTCAACCCGTCGTTCGAGTCCAAGGGCGCGCGGCTCGCGATGGGCGGCAAGCCCCGCCAGTTCGGCATCGACCAGGACGTGCTGCTGCGCGCGCGGTCGTTCCTCCGGTCGTTGCGGCACGTCGAGGTCATCGGGGTCCACGGCTACATGGGCACGCGCATCCTGGACGCCGAGGACGTCGTGCACAACACCCGCGGCATCCTCGCCGCGGCCGAGGAGCTGTCGGCCGAACTCGGCTTCGAGCTGCGGACCGTGGACATCGGCGGCGGGCTGGGCGTGCCGTACTTCGACAACGAGAAGGACCTCGACGTCGACCTGCTCGCCACCGGCGTGAACGCCGCCGTCGCCGGGTTCCTGGACCGGCAGCCCGGCTGCCGGGTGATCACCGAACTCGGCCGCTACCTGGTCGGCTGGTGCGGCACGTACGTCGTGCGCGCCCGGTACGTCAAGGAGTCCATGGGCGAGTGGTTCGTCGTCGCCGACGGCGGCACGAACCACCACATGGCCGCCGTCGGCATCGGCAGCTTCGTGAAGCGCAACTTCCCGGTGCGGTCGCTGACCCGCTACACCGAGCCCGCGTTCCGGCCGTACAACATCACCGGACCGCTGTGCACGCCGAACGACGTGGTGGCCAAGCAGGTGGCGCTGCCGGAGGTGCGGCCCGGCGACCTCCTCGGCGTCGAGCGCTCCGGCGCGTACGGCCCCACCGCCTCGCCCGGCCTGTTCCTCAGCCACGGCTTCCCGGCCGAGGTGCTGGTGCTCGACGGCACGCCGCACCTGGTGCGCCGCCGCGACACCGTCGACGACCTGCTGGGCAAGCAGGAACTCATCGCTATCGGAGAATAGGAGTCCGCAATGGACCGTTCGAGCGTGGTCAAGACCATCACCGGGGCGCTGTCGGAGATCATGCAGCGGGAGTACTCGGACGTGACCGAGGAGACCCGGCTGTTCGAGGACCTGCACCTGGACTCCACGTCCGTGCTGACGCTGCTGATGGCGCTGGAGGACCAGACCGGAATCGAGGTCGACCCGGAGTCGTTGCAGATGGAGAACTTCCAGACCATCGGCACGCTGGCCGACTACATCGAGGGCAACCTCGACGTCTCGGTATGACATGGCGCTGACGCTCCGGGCGGCGAGCGCGTACGTCGCCGACCACCGCCACCCGTACCAGCGCGACGACTGGCTGGTGTCCTACCAGCAGGACCTGCTGGCGCCGTTCGACGTGCCCTTCGACGAGAAGTTCCTGAAGCAGGGCGCGAACATCGGGTTCCAGGAGCTGGCCGAGCGCGCGCTGGACGGGCTCGGCGAACGGCCGCGACCGGACCTCGTGGTGATCGCCCACGGCCTGCCCGACCACTACCCGTTCCGCTCCATCGGCGGGCACGTGGACAAGCTGGTCGGCGGGGGCTCGGAGAACTTCGCGATCTCCGACCAGGGGCTGCGGGCGCCTTTCACCGCCCTGCGGATCGGGAACGCCTACGCGAGGTCCGGCCGCTGCGACCTGGTCGCGGTGGTCGTGGTCGAGCAGTCGACGTTCGGCCAGGACGAACCGCTGGCACGGGACGGGAAGCTCGCGGACTCGGCGGCGGTCCTGCTGCTGGGACGGGACTCCGGGCCCTGGGAGGTGGCGTCCGTGCCGCCGTCGGGTCACCTGGGCGCGCTGCTCCGCGCCGCCGCCGTGGGCGAACGCCCGCTCGTGGTCGCCGGGCCGTGGACGGACGCCGAGCAGGTCGCGGCGGCCGGGCTGCCCGTGCACCGCGTCGCGCCCGGCTCCTACTGCACGAGCCTGTGGCTGGACCTGGCCCGGCACCACGAGGAGTGGGCCGAGCACCACGACTCGATCGTCCTGTGCGACACCGACCCGCGCACGGGTCGCAGCCACGCGGCGCTGCTGCGCCGCCGAGACACGGAGGGCACCACGTGAGCTACCCGGCGCTGCTGGACGCGCTGCACGACCGCACGGCGGGCGACCACCTCGTCGCCTCGGCGGCGGGCGTCGTCGTCGCCTCCGGCGACAGCATCGCGGGCGACCACCCGCTGACCAGGTTCGGCCTGGGGACGACCCGGTCCGACCCCGATCCCCAGGACGTGCTCGACCGGTTCGCCGACGGCCTGCTCGACCTGCACCGCGACCTGCTGCGGCAGGGCATCGCCCACGCCGTGGAGCACCTGAACACCCGCACGTCCGGCGACACGACCCTGCTGGACCGGCAGCTCGTGCAGGCGTCGCTGGCCGACGTCGCCATCGAGGTCCGCGAGAGCGAGGCGCTGCGCCCGCACGACGCGGCGACCCGCTGGCGTGCCCACCAGGGCCTGGTGGAGGCCGGTCGGCTGCTGCTGACCCTGCTGGGGGCGAGCAGCTTCCTCGTCTCCGGCCCCGGCGGCGACCTGCACCTGGCCGAGGTCACCGGCAACGTCTACCTGCACCCCGGTGAGGAGTCCCGATGACCGGCCTCTTGAACCACGACGTCGAGCGGGGCGCTGAGGCGCTCGCGGAACCCCTGCGGCGCCTGCACTCCCAGTGCCGCGAGGTGTCGCCGATGTTCCGCGAGGTCGGGATCGCGCTGGACCGCGACCCGGACTCGGTCCGCGACTTCCTGCACCTGCCCGCGTTCGGGGTGCTGGGCCAGATCTTCACACCGCCGGAGTACCAGACCGGCGACCCGGTCGTGGACCCGTTCGACCCGACCTGCACCGCGCTGTGCGTCGTGCTGGAGGCCCTGTCCCACGGCGATCCCGGCGCGATCCTGGCCGGTCCCGGCGCGGGCCTGTGCCGGGACGTGGTGCGCGAGCTGGGTGACGACGCCCAGCGCGAGTCGTTCTTCGGCCGGGTGAACGACGGTCCGAAGTGGACGTTCTTCGGCCTGACCGAACCCGGCAAGGGTTCGGCGGCGCTGGAGCTGGAGACCCGGCTCGTGCCGGACGGCGACGACTGGCTGCTGCACGGCGAGAAGAAGTACATCGGCAACGGGGCCCGCGCGCAGCTCGGCGTCGTGTTCTGCCGCCGCGCGCCCGGCCCGTGGGGCATCGAGGCGGTCGTGGTCGACCCGTCCGACGAGGGCTTCACCGGTGAGCTGCTGCCGATGATCGGCCTGCGCGGCGCGCGGATCAGCCACCTCAGGTTCGACGGCGTGCGCATCCCGGCCGAACGGGTGCTCGGCAAGCACCGGCCACCGAGCCGCCGGGGCATCTACGGCGCCCTGCACGCCCTGCTGCGGTTCCGGCCGGGTCTGGGCGCGATGACGCTGGGCCTCACCCAGGCCGCCGTCGACTACCTGGCCGAGCACCGCCCGGTGCTGCCCAAGGCCGATCGGCTCCGCGTGGACGCGCTGAACGACCGGATCGCCGCCGTGCGCAGGCTGATGTACGAGGTCGCCGCGGACGTGGACCGGAACGTGGTGAACGCGCACCGCATCGGCACGGTGAAGATGCGCGCCGCGCAACTCGGCGAGCGGGCGACGGTCCTGGCCGCCGAACTGCTCGGCCCGGCGTCGCTGATCGAGCACCCGTGGCTGGAGAAGGCCTACCGCGACCTGCGGGCGTTCGAGTTCATGGAGGGCACGAGCAACCTGCACCGGCTGTCGGTGTTCCAGGGCCTGTTGAAGAGCGACTACTTCCCGGTGGACGTCGATGCGCCTCGGTATTGACCTGCTGACCCGCCACGAGCTGGACGGGTTGCTGAGCCGGACGTGGTTCCGCCGCTTCGCCTTCGCCGACGCCGAGCTGGCGCACGCGGAGACGCTGGCGGCGGACCGGGGCGGCGAGTTCCTGGCCGGGCGGTTCGCCGCGAAGGAGGCCGTGCTGAAGGTGCTGGGCACCGGACTGTTCCAGGGCGTGGTGCCCAGCCACATCGCGGTCACCCGCGACGGCTCGGGAGCGCCGTCGGTGTCGTTGCGCGACAGCGCCTCCACCGCTGCGGAGGCGGCGGGGATCTCGCACGTGACCGTGTCGATCACGCACAAACGGGAACTGGTGGCGGCCGTGGCGGTGGGCTGGTGATCATCGACGCGCGCGGGCTGCGGCGGTCGTTCGGCGACGTGGAGGCCGTGCGCGGCGTGGACCTGGGGGTGGAGGCCGGCGAGACCGTCGGCCTCCTCGGCCCCAACGGGGCGGGCAAGACCACGACCCTGCGGATGCTGACCACGTTGCTGCGCCCCACGTCCGGCACGGCCACCGTCGCCGGGGCCGACCTGCTGACCGAGCAGGCGCTGGTGCGGCGGAGGATCGGGTACGTCGCGCAGAGCGGCGGCACCGAGGCGCGCTGCCGGGTCGGCGAGGAACTGGTGCTCCAGGCGGAGCTGTACCGGCTCGACCGGACCACGGCCCGCCGGCGCGCCTCCGAGCTGTGCGAACTGCTCGGGCTGGGAGGCCTGGAGAACCGCACGGTCGGCACGCTGTCCGGCGGGCAGCGGCGCAAGCTCGACATCGCGCTCGGGTTGGTCCACTCCCCCGCCCTGCTGTTCCTGGACGAGCCGAGCCTCGGCCTCGACCCGAGCAGCCGCGACGACCTGTGGGACCACCTGCGGGCGTTGCGCGGTACGACGGTCCTGCTCACGACCCACTACCTGGACGAGGCCGACGCGCTGTGCGACCGGCTGTTGGTGGTCGACCGCGGGGTCGTCGTCGCCCACGGCACGTCGGACGAGCTGAAGCGGAGCCTGGAGGGCGACGTCGTCACCGTCGACGTCGACCGCGCCGCCACGCGGATCCTGGCCGCCCACCCGGCCGTGTCCACGGTCACCGACGACGGCACCGTGCTCAGGCTGACCGTGAGCGACGGCGACCGCGTGCTGGCCGACCTGCTGCGGCTGCTGGACGACGCGGGCTTCCCACCCCGGTCGATCCAGCTCCACCGGCCGACCCTCGACGACGTGTTCCGCGCCGTCACCGGGACGCCGCTGACCGACGACGTCCCCGCCCGCACGGCGATCGGCTGAGGAGACCACCATGCGCGACACCGCGCTCATCTTCCGCAGGCAGCTCTCGATGTCCCTGCGGAGTCCTCTGTGGATGGTGGTCGGGCTCGTGCAGCCGGTGGTGTACCTGGTGTTCTTCGGCCCGCTGCTGGCGGGCCTGAACCTGGGCGCGAACTCCTGGCAGGTCTACATCCCCGGCCTGCTGGTGCAGCTCGCGCTGTTCGGCGCGGCGTTCGTCGGCTTCTCGGTGATCGCCGACGTCCGCTCCGGCGTGGTCGAACGGATGCGCGTCACCCCGGTCAGCCGGGTCGCCCTGCTGCTCGGCCGGGTGCTGCGCGACGTCGTGCTGCTGGTCGCCCAGACCGCCGTGCTGCTCGTGGTGGCCTTCGGGTTCGGGCTGCGCGCCCCGATCGGCGGTGTCCTGCTCAGCCTGGTGCTCATCGCGCTGCTCACCACGAGCCTCGCCGCGCTGTCCTACACCTTCGGCATGGCTACGAAGAGCGAGGAGTCGTTGGCACCGCTGCTGAACACCGTCACCGTGCCGCTGCTCCTGCTGTCCGGCATCCTGCTGCCGATGTCACTCGCCCCCGCCTGGCTGGACGTCATCTCCCGCTTCACGCCGCTGCGGTACGTCGTCGACGCGATCCGCGACGCCTTCCTCGGCCACTACGCCACGACGACCACGCTCACCGGGCTGCTGGTCGCCGCGGGGCTCGCCGGGATCGCCATCGCCTGGGGCTCAAGGGTGTTCCGCCGCGACAACGCCTAGGCCGCCCGCGAGCTGGGCGAACCCCGCCTCGGCCGCCGCGACGGCGTCGGGGTAGACGTCGTCCGCGCCCGAGCCCGCCACCACCGCCTCGCGGTTGGCCAGCGACAGCGTCCACACCACGGCCATGATCTGCGCGGCGGCGAGCCGCGCGGTGAGGTCGGGCAGGCCGGCGGTGTCGCGCAGCGCCTCGGCCAGCGCGCGCTCGCCGTTGTCCTTGAACTTGGACATCCCCCCGGCGAGCGAGGGCGAGCTCAGGACCAGCCGGTACAGCATCAGCGCCGGTTCCAGGTCGGTGAGCCCGGTGATGGGGTCGCGCCGGGCCAGCCCGTCGAGGTAGTGCTCGCGCAGCGCGTCCAGCGGCGACTGCCCCGGCGGCCGTCCGCGCACGACCCGCGCGCTCTCCGTCTCGTGGTCGGCCAACCGGTGCGTGACCAGGTCTTCCTTGGTCGGGAAGTAGCTGAACAACGTCCGGCGGGACACCTCGGCCGCGTCGGCGACCTGGGTGATCGACACCTGGTCGTACCCGTGCTCCAGGAACAGCGCGATGGCCGTGTTGGAGATCGTGTCGTGCGTCCGCTGCTTCTTCCGCTCGCGCAGTCCGTTCGGCTGGGTCACGGGCCCAGACTAGCGCCGAACTCGCACTCGGGTATAACTTGCACTCAGTCTACTTATGCACTGAGGAGAGTTTATGGACGTCATCGTGATCGGCGCGGGTCCGACCGGACTGGTGCTCGCGCACGAGCTGGCCCTCGCCGGCGCGCGCACCGTCGTGCTCGAACGGCTGCCGCAACGAATCCGGCAGGTCAAGGGCGGCAGCATCCAGCCGCGCACGGCCGAACTGCTCGACGCCCGCGGCCTGCTCGACGCGATCGAGGCCCGCGCGCTGGAACGCCCGGCCGTCGGCGGCCACTTCGCCGCCCTGCCGGTGCCGCTGGACTGCACGGGCTGGAACACCCGGCACCCGTACCCGATCGCCGTCCCGCAGTGGGCGATCGAGGACGCCCTCGCCGAGGCGGTCGTCGCGCGCGGCGTCGAGGTCCTGCGCGACCACCCGGTCACCGCCGTCGAGCAGGACGACACCGGCGTGACCGTGACCGCGGGCGGCGCCGAGTTCCGCGCCTCCTACGCCGTGGCCTGCGACGGCGCGCACAGCACCGTGCGGCACCTGCTCGACCTCCCGTTCCCCGGCAGGCCGGGCTCCTACCGGGCCGTGCTCACCGACGTCCGGCTGACCGCCGTGTCCGACCAGGTCCCCACCACCGCCGGGCACATGAGCACGCTGACCAGGCAGGGCGACGGGTACTTCGGGATGCTCGTGCCGGTCGGCGACGACGAGTACCGGTTCACCTACGGCGCCACCGGCGCCGAGCCCGCCTCGGACACCCCGGAGGGCGTGCAGCGCGCGCTGACCGCCGTGTACGGCGAGGGCACGGTGCTCGGCGAGGTGCTCACGTCGTCGTGGTTCGGCGACGCCACCCGGCAGCTGGAGCACTACCGGCACGGCCGGGTCCTGTTCGCCGGCGACGCGGCGCACATCCACCCTCCGTGGGGCGCGCAGGGCCTGAACCTCGGCGTGCAGGACGCCGTGAACCTGGGCTGGAGGCTCGCCGCGACGGTCGCCGGACACGACCTGCTCGACGGCTACGAGACCGAACGGCACCCGAAGGCCGCTCGCGTCCTGCACCACACGTCGGCCCAGCGCCTGCTGGCCAACCCGAACTCCGACGAGGACGTGGCGGCGCTGCGCGACATCGTCACCGACCTCATGCGCCTGCCCGACACCAACCACCACCTGGCCGGGATGATGTCCGGGCTGGACGTCGAGGGCCGGGTGCCCGACCTCGACCTGGTCACCGCCGACGGCCCCACCCGCCTCGCCGAACTCCTGCGCACCGGCCGCGGCCTGCTGCTCGACCCGACCGACGCGGTCGACCTGCCCGAGGGCTGGGCCGACCGCGTGGACCTGGTGCGGGTGAAGTGCGAGGACGACATCGGGCCGCTGCTGATCCGCCCGGACGCCATCGCCTGCTGGTCGGGCGACGGTTCCCTCACCGACGCCCTCACCCGCGCGTTCGGTCAGGCGAGCTGAGCGGCGGGCTGCCGCACGCTCCGCACCAGCAGCCAGAGCAGCAGCGACACCTCGGCGACCGAGGCCAGGCCGAGCAGCACCGGCGACAGCGCGGAC
Organism: Umezawaea sp.; assembly: GCA_035559015.1. Lineage (GTDB taxonomy): Bacteria > Actinomycetota > Actinomycetes > Mycobacteriales > Pseudonocardiaceae > Umezawaea. The sequence continues at coordinate 9,178 of DATMCA010001280.1, forward strand.
CGCAGGTCCGCCGACAGCAGACCGGCCACCAGGTCGCCGAGGTACCCCGCCGACCCCGCCATCACCAGCACGCCGAGCGCCCTCGGGAACCACCCCGACCGGAACACCAGGTACCCCAGCGGGAACAGCCAGAGCCCGAAGAACACCTGCGCCACCAGGTAGCCGTCGGCGTGCGCCACCAGGTACTGGAGCACCAGCGCGTCGGACGTGGTGGCGGCCCGCAGCGCCCCGGCGTGGTTGACCATGTTCACGCCCATGATCGCCACCGCCACCGCGTTGAACACCACCATCGCCAGCGCGACCGGCCGGTTCACCTCGCCCAGCACGGCGTGCAGGAGGACCGCCACCACCAGGAAGCACACGATGTTCAGCACGTCGGTCGCGAACGCGACCCGGAACAGCGCCGCCGACGCCCGGACGTTGGCGGCGGTCGCGGCGGCGTCACCGGGCACCAGCGCACCCGCCCGCACGTACAGCTCGCTGAAGCCCCCGCACACCGCGAGGACGAGGTAGAGCAGCCCCGCGACCCGCGCGAGTCCCACCTTGGACGTCATGTCAGAACCCCCTGCGGTAGCCGACGATCTTCACGACCGCCGAGGCGAACGCGGACAGCACGTACGCCAGGTAGATCGCGTTCGCGATCCAGAAGTGCTCGACGCCGGCCATCGCCAGCCCGAGCGGAACCAGCGCGGCGAGGCTGATCACGTGGAACCCGACGTACTCCCCGCGCCGGTCGAGCCCCACGTCCCGCTCGTCCTTCGGCACGACGTCCTTCGGCGAGACCGCGCCCGCCGCGATCGTCGCGACCACGTTCAGCAGCATCGCGGCCCCCGTGGCGATCACCAGCGGCCACACGTAGGCGACGTCGGCCGCCGAGGAGTCCCGCAAGCGGCCGAACACCACGGCGAAGTACCCGACGGGCACGACGAGCGCGACGACCGCGTAGATCCACGCCCGCTTCTCCTCGAATGACATGCCACCCCCTGTAAAGCAAACTTGACACCCGTGAAGGTAAAGCAATGTTGACAGGGTGTCAATCATTCTTGACTTCGACGAACACGATCGCATCACGTTCGCGGTCGCCTGCCGGGTGGACGGATCCACGAGGGCGATGCTCCCGTCCATCACGGACATGAGGAGAACGATGAGACGCACCGCGGGCCTGCTGCTCACCACGGCCGCCTTCTGCCTGACAGCCACCGCGTGCGCCACGACCGGCACCCCGACCGCCGCGACGGGCGGCAAGGCCGTCGACGCGACCACGTCCGCCGGGACCACCGGCACCCCGGTCGGGGACTGCCCCCTGGCCGCCTCCGACCTGTCCACGGCCACCGGCCTGGCGTTCGAACTGGCCGACGTCCGCAAGGACCACGAACTGGAGACCCAGCCGGACGTGAAGGCCCTGGTCTGCGTCTACACCTCCTCGGCGAAGCCGCAGGACGCGGGCGACCCGCTGGTCCTGCGGGTGGACACCGTCAACGGCGCGAACGCCGCCGCGGTGCGGGCCAAGTTCGAGAGCAGCTGCACGGACAACGGCGGCACGCTCGGCGACTCGACCGTCACCAACGCCAAGACCTGCGCCCGCGGCGGGAACACGATCGAGGGCGACATCGCCGCCGACGGTCGGACCGTGGACGTGTACTTCGTCAACGCCACGACCGACACGGCGACCGACCTCACCCGCTCGTTCGACATGGTGCTGGCCTCGGTG
>DATMCA010001281.1:0-3038 GCA_035559015.1 Umezawaea sp.
GGACTGCGCTGGGCAACCCGACGGGTTCTCGGTGCCAGTTCCTGCCTGCAACCCGCTCCCGAGCGGCACTATCTCGTGTCCGACTACCTCCTCGACCGCACCCAAAACACCCACGCCATCCCCGCCGCACCACTCACCGGACCCGTCAGCGACACCACTTGGACCACTCTGATCGCAGCTCTCACACCCCTGCAAAACCTCGACATCGGCTATGCCGCCTACCGAATCGGTCGCCTCGATGTCACCGAACAGGCCCTCACCCCAGCAGCCGATACCCACAACCCGACAGCGCTGCTCAACTTAGGGTTCGTGCTCAGCGAGCAGGCGGGGCGTGAGGGTGAGGCTGAGCAGGTCTACCGCGACGCCATCGCCGCGGGCAACACCAATGCCCTGTTCAGCTTAGGCAATCTGCTCAGTAGGCAGGCCGGGCGTGAGGGTGAGGCTGAGCAGGCCTACCGCGGAGCCGCCACCGCGGGCGACACCGACGCCCTGTTCAACCTAGGTACTCTGCTCAGCGAGCAGGTGGGGCGTGGGGTTGAGGCTGAGCAGGTCTACCGCGACGCCATCGCCGCAGGCGACACCAAGGCCCTGAACAACCTGGGGGTGCTGCTCAGCAGGCAGGCCGGGAAGGAAACTGAGCCCGAGTAGCCAGCGAGTGCATCAGTCGTGAGCCGGCAAGCCCCACCCGATCAAGGCTCAACCGGTGGTTCACGTTCCCGAACACGGGACCGGCGTCCGGCAGCACGGCAGAGACCAGGGCTTTCATAGAAATTAATGTCACCGATCGGGCCGCTGCTCACCAGCATCACCCGATCGGCCGCACCGGAGCACCATCTTCTCCCTAGGGGTGACGGGCGGCGAGCGCCCTCACGGCTGCCGGCATCAGGTCCTCCAACAGGTCCGCGCCCAGACCTTGAGGAGGCTCGCCGCCAGCCGTGAGGCGGTTCCGAGCGAAGTCACTCGTCGGATCGAGTTCGACGCGGAGTCGTTGCGCCAGCACCGACGCCTTGAGCAGTGTCGAGGACTCCGGGGGTGGCGGGGTCGGCGGCGCGCAGCGCGGTCCGCAGCCGGGTGCGGCACCAGGCGCGCAGTTGGTTGATCGTGGTGCAGAGGACGTCGGCGGTGAGGTCGGCGACGCCGTGGTCCAGTGGCAGGTGCGCGAGGCACCAGCGCAGCTCGTCGGTGGTGATGTCGGTGTTGTCGATCAGGTGGGTGATCCAGATGCCGTGGCGTTTGCTGGTGGAGAGCTTGGCGCCGTCGTAGTGCAGCATGTGGGTGACCACGGTGTGGTCGAGCGGTGTGAACGAAGGCGCATTCCGAACCCGCCACACCCCAGTGGCTCCAGGTGTTGCACTCGTGGTCGTTCGGCGTTCTCTGTAAGGGAGTGCCGCCGACCTCCAGCGGTCCGCGGACGGTCAAGAACGGGGCGCATCGTCAGTCTCAGCAAGGGTTGTGCAGCACCATGTCGTGCGGAAGGAGAACGTCGGGCCGGTACCCGGCATCCGCATACCAGGACTCGGCCCGACGTCCTCCAGGGCGGAGCTGCCGGATTAGGCGGCGCTCACGCATGCCGCTCACCGGTTGGCGGCCGGGAGCCCGATCCACGGCCCGTAGCGGGCTAGTGGCTTGTCACGCAGCCTTGGCCGGGTAATCGGTCCAGGTTCGGATGGGTGAGTCGGTGGCGAAGCCGGTCTTGGGTCGGGCTCGGGTGTTGCGCCAGCGGATGAACGCGGCGATGGCGGCGTTCTGCTCGGCATGGGTGCGGTGGTCGGTGCCGTTGAGCGCGAAGTAGCGCAGGGCGGCGAACTCGGCCTCGATCCAGTTCAACCAACTGGAGTAGGTCGGCAGGAACACCAATTCGACGTTGTTGCCCGCGGCCCACGTGCGGACATCGGGGTGGCGGTGGGGGGAGAAGTTGTCCATGACCAGGTGGAAACGCTGTCCGGGCCAGCGGGCGCGTAGGGCCTTGAGCAGGTCGAGGAACTCGCGATGCCGTTTACGGGACCGGATCCGGTAGTGGATTCGACCGGTGGCCAGATCGAGGGCGGCGAGCATGTGCCTGACGCCGTCGTAGCGGTTGTAGGTCGCTCGTAATCGGAGGGGCTTGACTTGCGGGCGCCAGGCCTTTCCCTTGCGGGGCATCAGGTTCAGTGGGCCGAACTCGTCCACGCAGATCACCCGCCCGTCGTCGGGCGGGTGGTCGTAGAGGTCCAGGATCCGCTGCATCTTCGGTAGGAAGTCCGGGTCGGTGGAGGCTTTCCAGGTGGTGGTGGTCTGCCAGGAGATCCCGGCGTCGCGCAGGATGCGGCGCAGTGTTTCCCGGCTGATCGCGGCGACGGTGCCGCGGTCGAGCAGGTGCCCGCGCAGCTTGGCCAGTGACCAGGTGTGGAATGCGGTGATGCCCCAGTCGGCGGGCGAGGTCCGGGCGATCAGGCAGATCCGTTCACGGATCGCCTCACCGATCGTCTTCGTTCGCCCGCCGCTCCATTTTGGGTCCAGTGCCGCGAACCCCCGTTCGTTGAACGCGTGGATCACATCACGCACGTAGTCCTCGCTGACCTGCATCAACGAGGTGATGTCCCGGACGGCTTGGCCTTGGCCGGACATCAGCACCACGATCGCCCGCCGCGACCGCACGGGGTCCTTCGCGGTCCTGGTGACCCGCTGGAGTTTCCGGCCCTCTTCCATCGACAACGTCCGGACGAACACGCTCGGTCTGCGAGCCATGACCACCTCCCGCACTCGATATGCGGGACCAGCCTGGCCGATCACTTGGCCGAGCTGATTATCGGGTCAACCCTCTGAGACACACCACTAGAGAGTGATGTTGCCCCCGATGTCGCCCGCTTGGACCACCTTGCCGTGCACGGGGCCCGTCAGTTGGTTCGTCACGCGGCCGGTCTGGGAGACGGGCACGGCGGAGGCCTCCCACGCTTCGCGCAGCCGATCACCGAACTCGGGATCCCGCGTTCGAGCTTGTTCCAGCGTTGCGGCCAACTCGGCGACCTCGGGCGAGTCCGCGGCGGCATCGTCGGCTG
>DATMCA010001282.1:0-18209 GCA_035559015.1 Umezawaea sp.
GGCGGAGTGGTCGGCGGCGCACCGCTCGGACACCGCCCGGCTCATCCGGCTGGGCTTGGAGAAGGCGCCCGCCGGAACCCGTCTGCACGCGTGCGCGGAGGAGTCGGTCACCACCAGGACGATCGCGGAGGCGATCGGGCGGACGCTGGGCCTGCCGGTGGAGTCGATCGCCGCGGAGGACGCGGGGAAGCACTTCGGGTTCGTCGGCGACTTCTTCGCCATGTCCATGGCCGCTTCCAGCGCGCTCACGCGGGAAGGCCTGTCCTGGGAGCCGACCGGGCCGACGCTGGTCGAGGACATCGAGTCCGGCGCCTACGTCACGGCCTGAGCGCCGACCGGGATCAGTCGGGAATGCCGATGGTCGTGGCCACCTGGCCCATCTGGTACCCGAAGTAGGCCTCGCGGGCTTCCACGACGTTGTTGAGCTGGCCGAAGAGTTCGAAGCTGACGGCGCCGAAGAGCTGGATCCAGCCCATGCTGCCGCGGGCCAGGAGTTCTTCCGGCAGGCCCGGAGCGGTCTGGTCGCGCAGCCGGGCCATGTCGGCGTGCAGGGCAGTGGGCAGGTGGTCGGTCGCGGTGGAGAAACCCGCGTCGTAGCTGTCCTTGAGGACGTTGATCAGGGCCAGCGGGGTCCTGGAAGCGGCGGCGATCGTGTCCTCCGGCGCGTGGTACTCGGGGACCGGGCTGCCGAACAGGAGCGCGTACTCCGACGGGTTCGCCAGGGCCCAGGCGCGGACGGCGTGGCAGATCGCCAGCCAGCGCCCGCGCAGGGCCGTGCGGTCGGCGACCGAGGTGTCGCCCGCCTCGGCCGCGGCGCCCAGGGAGTTGTACGCGTCGACGATCAGGGCGGTCAGCAGGGCGTCGCGGCTGGGGAAGTAGCGGTACAGGGCGGAGGACACCATGCCCATGTCCCTGGCCACGGCGCGGAGGGAGAGGTTCGCGCCGTCCGTCGCCAGGTGGCGGCGGGCGGTCGTCTTGATCTCCTCGGTCATTTCGGCCCGGACTCGGGCGCGGAGGGAGCCGGCTGACATGACGAGATTGTTGCACGGAACAGAGAGCACTGTTCTCGGAAAGTGTGCTCTACTTGGAGAGCACTGCTCTTTCTCCGAGGAGGATCCCAATGTCGTTGCACGTGGTCGTCGGCTCCGGACCGGTCGGCTCCGGTACCGCCCTGCTGCTCGCGTCGCGTGGTGACCAGGTGCGGGTGGTCAGCCGGAGCGGCGGCGGGCCCGAGCACCCGAACGTCGAACGGGTCGCCGCCGACGCCGGGGACGCCGGTCGGCTCAGCGCGCTGGCCGAGGGCGCGGTCGCGCTCTACAACTGCGTCAACCCGGCGTACCACCGGTGGCTCACGGACTGGCCGCCGATCGCGTCGGCGCTGCTCGCGGCCGCCGAACGATCCGGCGCGGTGTACGTGATGACCGGCAGCCTGTACGGGTACGGCGAGGTGGACGGTCCGATGACGGCGTCCACGCCGCTCGCCGCGACCCACCCGAAGCTGAAGCTGAAGGCGGACATGTGGCGCACCGCGCTCGCCGCCCACGAGGCGGGGCGGATCCGGGCGACCGAGGTCCGGGGCAGCGACTACATCGAGGCCAACTCGATCTTCTCCTTCGGCCTCGGCGCGCCGCTGCTCGCCGGGAAGCGGGCGTGGTCGCCCACGCCGCTGAACGTGCCGCACAGCTGGACGTCGATCAGCGACGTGGCGGCGACGCTGACCACCGTCGCCACCGACGAGCGGGCGTGGGGCAGGGCGTGGCCCGTGCCCACCGAGCCGCCGCTGACGGTGCGCGAACTCGCCACCCGGTTCACCGCCGTCGCCGGCGTCGGCAAACCGAAGCTCAGCAGGATCCCGGTCCCGGTGCTGGGCGCCATCGGCCTGTTCTCGCCGATGGTGAAGGAGTTGCGCACCACGGCGTACCAGTTCACCCGGCCTTTCGTCCTCGACTCCTCCGAGTCCACGGAGGTGTTCGGGCTCAAGCCGCGGCCGATCGACGACTCGCTGCGCGAGGCGGTCCGGTCCCTCTCCCGGGGCTGAGCCCTTGCCCCGCGGCACGGCGGACGAACACGATGGCCCCGTCGGGTTCGTCCGCCAGGCCGGGGAGTCGCACACATGACCACTTCTCCCGTCGAGACCGAACACCTCGACGTCCTGATCATCGGCGCCGGGATCTCCGGGATCGGTGCGGCGTACTACCTCCAGCGCGACCACCCGGACCGCGACTACGCGATCCTCGAGGCCCGCGCGGCCACCGGTGGGACCTGGGACCTGTTCCGCTACCCCGGAATCCGCTCCGACTCCGACCTGCACACCTTCGGCTACGAGTTCAAGCCGTGGCGGGACGAGCGGGCCATCGCGGGCGCCGACAAGATCCTCGACTACCTGCGCGAGACCGCCTCGGAGCACGGCATCGACCGGAAGGTCCGCTTCCGGCACCACGTGCTCGACGTGACGTGGTCCAGCTCCGACGCGAGGTGGACCGTGGAGGTCGAGCGCACCGACGTCGGTGACGTGGTGACGTTCACGGCGACCTGGTTGTTCTTCGCCACGGGCTACTACCGCTACGACAAGGGCTTCTCACCGGACCTCCCGGGCCGGGAGAACTTCGCCGGACCCGTGGTGCACCCCCAGCACTGGCCGGAGGACCTGGACTGCGCGGGGAAGCGCGTCGTCGTGATCGGCAGCGGTGCCACCGCCGTGACGGTGGTTCCGGCCCTCGCCGCCACCGCGGCTCACGTCACGATGCTCCAGCGCACCCCGAGCTACATCCTCCCCGTGCCGTCGAAGGACGTCGTCGGCAACAGGTTGCGCGCCCTGCTCGGCGAGGAACGCGCTTACCGGGTCATCCGGCGCAAGAACATCGCCCAGCAGCGGGCGATCTGGTGGCTGTGCCAGAGGTTCCCGCGTCAGGCCCGCGCGGTGATCCGCCGGATCAACGCCAAGCTGCTGCCCGCGGGCTATCCGGTCGACGAGCACTTCAACCCGCCGTACGGCCCGTGGGACCAACGCCTGTGCGTGGCGCCCGACGGTGACCTGTTCAAGGTGATCCGCGCGGGCGACGCGTCGGTGGTCACCGACCGGATCGCCGGGTTCACCGAATCGGGCGTGCTGCTCGAATCCGGCCGCGAACTCGGGGCGGACGTGGTCGTCACGGCGACCGGGTTGAACGTGCGACCGTTCGGCGGGATCGCCGTCACCGTCGACGACGTGCCGGTCCGGTTGGCGGACACCGTGGCGTACAAGGGGATGATGCTGTCCGGCGTGCCCAACCTGGCCTTCGCGGTCGGCTACACCGCGTCGTCGTGGACGCTCAAGGTCGGTCTCCTGTGCGAGTACTTCTGCCGGCTGCTGGCGCACATGGACGCGCACGGGTACGAGGTCTGCGTCCCGGCTGTCCCCGACGCGACCATGGCGAAACGACCGTTCCTCGACCTCGCGTCCGGGTACATCCAGCGCGCGCTCGACCAGCTGCCGAGCCAGGGCGACCGGAAACCCTGGCTGACGTCCATGGACTACCACGCCGACGTCAAGCTCCTGCGCCGCTCTCCCGTCCAGGACGCGGACCTGGCCTTCTCGCGGGTGACCGGGAGCGGGGCCGGGCGGGCTGCCCGGCCCCGCCCGTCTACACGGGAAAGGTGACCCGGTCGTCCGCCAGGGCCGCGGACGTCCTGAGGGGGAAGGGGTCGTGGGAGTGCCACGGGCTGGGGGTGTCATCGCTCGCCCGTGTCGGGAACGCCCCCGCTTGCGTGGGGAAGGGAGCGGTGGTCAGCCGATTCGGTGACCAGCCTCGTTTGTACGGGGAGGACCACGTGGAGCCGTCCGGTTCCGGGCGGGGCCACTCGGTTTGGGTGGGTACCGCGATGTGGTCCTCCCCCGGGACCGTGCTCGCCTCGATCGCGAAGGCCCGGACCAGGCCCTCGATCCGGTAGGAGGTCGAGCGGTCGCCTCGGCGCAGCAGACCCGCGTCCACCAGTTCCTCGGCCAGTTCGGCTCCACCCTGCAACACCGACTCGGGGTCGCAGCGGAACGCGAGCCTGGCGACGCGCATGAGCAGCGTGCGGGCCTGGGCGCTGACGTCCCGGAACGCGGAGTCGAAGGAGTCGCGCAGGGACAGGTCGCCGATGCGCAGCCAGTTCAGGGCGCCGTCGCGTTCCAGGAGCTTGGCAGTGGCCCGGCTCAGGGAGAGGTCCGGGCGGGCCACCAGCTTGCGCAGCGCGATGTCCAGCGCGACCGGGAGATCGCCGCACAGCGCGGCCAGTTCGTCGCACTCCCGAGGTTCCGCCTCGGCGCGTTCGGGGATGGCCGACTGGATCATCCTGATCGAGTCGGCGCGCGGCGGGACGTCCAGGCGGATGCGGCGGACGCCGCCGAGGCCCAGCAGCGGGGTGCGGCTGACGACCAAGGTGACGCTGTTCCTCGACTCCGCCAGGAGCGGGCGGACCTGGCGTTCGTCGCGGACGTTGTCCAGCAGCACCAGGAGTTCGCGCTCGGCCAGCAGCGAGCGGTAGAGGCCGGCGCGCTGGTCGAGGGTGCCCGGCATCTGGTCCGGGGGGACGCCGAGCGCGCGCAGGAAGCCGTCCAGCACGTAGCCGGCGTCCGAGGCGGTGCCGGTCAGCGGGCGCAGGTCGGCGTACAGCTGGCCGTCGACCATGTCGGCGGCGATGCGGTGGGCGTGGTGCAGTGCGAAGTCGCTCTTGCCGACGCCCACCGGCCCGGTGATCACCACGGGCGTCGCGGCCGGGGTGCGGAGGCGGTCGAGTTCCGCCGTCCTGCCCACGAAACCGGTGGGGCGCAAGGGGAGTTGAGCTGGTCGGGGCATTCCCTGGTCCGCGGAGGAGCTCCTATATCGGCCACGGGTGGGGGTTTCGGGGGTGGTGACGTTCGCCGCGCGCAGCCAGCGGCGCCGCCATTCCTCGCGGTCACCGCCGCACGCTTCGACGAACCCGAGCGCCACCTGGAGCGTGGGCAGGCGGGTGCCGCTGGCCGCGCTCGACAGCACCGATGACGAGAAGAGCGCCGAGCGGGCCATGTCCCGGTAGGTCGGGTTGCCCGCCAGGGCGCGCAGCTGCCGCAGCTCGTTGGCGAATGCGGCGGCTACGCCGCCGGTGGCATGAACAGGCTTCTCCGGTCTTGCCATGACGGAATCCCCTCCCACATCGAGCTGAATACATCCTCGTACTCAATACATCCTTACCGGATGTCGGAACACCGATGACCGCCGATCGGCTCACGCCAATTCGTGTTGGTTATTGACGCAGTGGTTGAACATGGACACATCGGCGAGCTTTGTGCTAAATCGATCCTTCGTGTTCGTTCGGTGACCGGGTGATTACTACCTCGTCATGAAATCGTGGATTCGCGTGAACTCTGTGTGTAGTTCTTTCGCCTGGCGGAGTTGGTCAGGGCGCATTTCGGCCGAATCGGACTCGCGGGCACCGGTGCGGACATCCGTATTGTCGCGGCGGCCGCGGGTCTGCGTCCGCCATCGCCCCGGCGTGTGCTCGTCAGGTCCGGCGCGGCCATTCCAGTAGACCCGGGTGTTGAACGGCAGGGTTGTTCTGGCCGAACAATCAACCTCGACAGGAATGGACAAGGAACGGACAAAACGGCGAACAAGACGGCCGTCGCGGGCGGCAGGCCGGAGGGGTGGCACGGCGAACCGCCCGCGAGGTGTCTCAGATGCTGATGATCATCTCGTGGTCGATCTCCACGATCTCCACCGCCAGCTCGGCGAACCGGCCCGCGATGAGCTCGCGGTAGGCGGGGGAGCCGGTGTGCTCGTCGTAGGCCGCCTGGTCGGCGAAGTTCTCGACGAACAGCAGGTAGTCCGGGCGGGCCGGGTCCCGGTACACCCGGAAGGACAGCGTGGCGGGTTCCTGCTCGGGGCCCAGCAGGGCGAACTGGCGGATCACCTCCTCGGCCTCGGCCTGCTTGCCGGGTCTGAGCGGAACCGGGAAAACCTTGGTGAACACGGGGAACCTCCTGGGGTGGACGTCCGGTACGCGGTGGACGGGACGACAGGATCTCGGAGCCGGGCGCGGGGTGTCTGGTCAGATGCGGACAACTCGGCCGTGTCCGGATGCGGCTGGCGGCCGGGGTGCCGGTCGCCTATATCTGTGCGGCATGACGACGTTCAGGGCCGTGGTGACCACCGGCATCTACTGCCGACCCGAGTGCGGCGCCAGGCCGCTGGCCGAGAACGTGCGCACCTTCGAGCTCGCCGCGACGGCGGAGGCGGCCGGGTTCCGCGCCTGCCTCCGCTGCCGCCCGTACCGGGTCGCGGGCCCGGTCAGCCCCGATTCACCCGAACTGGTCTGCCGCGCCGTGCGGCTGATCCTCGACGGCGTGCTCGACGGCGGCACCGAGGCCACGCTCGGCGCTCGGCTCGCGGTGTCCCCGCGCCACCTGCGCAGGCTGTTCAACGACTACCTCGGGGTGACGCCGGACCAGCTCGCCCGGTCGCGGCGCGCGCACTTCGCCCGCAGGCTGCTGGACGACTCGGACCTCGCGGTCGCGGACGTGGCGTTCGCGTCGGGGTTCGGCAGCCTGCGGCAGTTCAACCGCGAGATGCGCCAGGTGTTCCGGGCCGCGCCGAGCGAGCTGCGGGCGCGCAGGCGCCAGGCCGACCGGTTGGTCGCGGACGGGGGCCTGGCGATGCGGCTGCCGTTCCAGCGGCCGTTCGACTGGGACGGGATCGTCGGCTACCTTGCCGATCGGGCGGTTCCGGGGGTCGAGTCGGTCGAAGGGCGCGTGTACCGGCGGACGATCACCCTGGACGGCGACGCGGGTGTGCTGGAGGTGCACCCCGGCGAACAGGACAACCTGGTGCTCAGGGCGCATCTGCCCTACTGGGAGGGGTTGATCCACGTCGTGGAACGGGTGAGCCGGATGGTCGGTGTCGACGTGGACAACGGCCCCGCGGTGGAGGCCCTGTCCACTGATCCCGTCATCGGTCCGCTCGTGTCGGCGCGTCCCGGACTTCGGGTTCCCGGAGCTTGGGGAGCGTTCGAGGTGGCCGTGCAGACGGTCGTCGCGCAGCACTGCGGCCTCCCGAGGGCCAGGACCAGGATGGGTGAACTCGTCCGGCGGTTCGGGCAGCCGGTGCCGGGTCTGTCGCACGGGATGACGCACCTGTTCCCGTCGGCCGAGGTGTTGGCGAGGGAGAACCTGGCCGTGATCGACCTGCCCGATCGGTCCGCGGCCGCCGTGCGGGCGTTGGCGCGACGCGTGGCGGCGGGGGAGATCGTGCTGGACAGCGGGGTGGTCACGGCCGACCTGGTGGCCGGGCTGACGGCCGTCGAGGGGATCGGGGCGGGCGCGGCCGAGCAGATCGCGCTGCGCCTCGGTGAGCGGGACGCCTTCCCGGAGAGCGCACCGTACGTCCGGCGCGCGCTTCAGGAACTCGGCGTCGCCGAGCCCGCCGTGGCGGCCGAGGCGTGGCGGCCGTGGCGCGCGGTCGCGGTGGCGCACCTGAGCGCGCACGGGGCCGCGGCCGGAGCCAGGTGACGGTCCGGGTTATCGTCCGGAACGGCGCTGGGAAGACAATTTTTCGTGCACGGGACGAACTCGTCGCCGTGCGGGAGCACAGAGGAGAGACAGCGTGGTTGAGAAAGCGCAGCAGGCCAAGGCGGAGTCGTTGAGGTCGCTGCACAGCGATGGCGTGCTCGTTCTGCCCAACGCGTGGGACGCGGGCAGCGCGGCGGTGATCGCGGCGGCGGGCGCGAAGGCGATCGCCACGACGAGCGGTGGTGTGGCCTGGTCGGTGGGTCGTACCGACGGCCAGGGCCTCACCAGGGAGGAGATGGTCGAGCAGGTCCGGAGGATCGCGGACGCCGTGGACGTCCCGGTGACGGCCGACGTCGAGGGCGGGTACGGCCCGACGCCGGAGGACGTGGCCAAGACGGTCGAAGGCGTCGTCCAGGCCGGTGGCGTCGGCGTGAACGTCGAGGACTCGCAGGCGCCCGGTGGTCCGCTGTTCACCGCGGAGGAGCAGGCCGCACGGCTGCGCGCGGGTCGTGCGGCGGCGGAGAAGGCCGGACTGCCCGAGCTCGTGATCAACGTGCGGACCGACGTCTTCCTGTTCGGCATCGGTGAGCCCGAGGGCAGGCTGGACGACGTCATCGCCAGGGCCGCGGTCTACGCCGAAGCCGGCGCGGACTCGCTGTTCGTGCCCGGCCTGATCGACCTGGACGCGCTGGCCACGCTGGTGAAGGCGACTTCGCTGCCGGTCAACGTGATGGCGTGGCCGGGTGCTCCGACCGTCGCCGAGTTCGAGGCGGTGGGCGTGCGCCGGGTCAGCCTCGGCACGGGCGTCGCGCAGGCCGCGTACGCGGTGGCGCAGCGCGCGGCGACCGAGGCGCTGACCAAGGGCACGTACGACGAGATCTCCGAGTCCGTCGACTACGGCACCCTGAACGGGTACTTCGCCCGCTAGGTCCGGTTCACGGGGGGCGTGCCGGTTCCGACCGGCACGCCCCCCGCGCCGTTCTCCCGGTTGATTGTCCGGCTCGGTCAATGCTTTCGGCCAATCGGTCCGGTGGCTTGACTCTGCTGACATCAGCGCAGTCGAGGGGAAGCGGTCGAATGACAGCCACACATGTTCAGCACGGCCCGGTCGGGGCCGGTTCCGGCTCGGCGGGTCCGGCGTCGTCCGGAGCGGAGATCCTGGCCCGTGCCAAGGCCATCGCGCCGCTGCTGCGTGAACGCGCGGCGGAGATCGAGCGCGAGCGCAGGCTCCCCGCCGACGTGGTGGAGATGCTGCGCGGCACCGGTGTGTTCCGGATGGGCTTCAGCCGCCAGTGGGGCGGCCCGGAGCTGAACTCCATCGAGCAGACCGAGGTGATCGAGGCGCTGTCCTACGGCGACACGGGCGCCGGGTGGTGCGCGATGATCGGCTCGGACTCCGGGCTGTACGCGCAGTTCCTGGACGAGCAGGTCGCCAAGGAGATGTTCACCAGCCTGGACATGGTCACGGCGGGGCTGCTGTTCCCGACCGGGCGCGCCGAGCTGGTCCCCGGCGGGTACCGGCTGACCGGCCGCTGGCAGTTCGGCAGCGGCGTCACGCATTCCGACTGGGTCATCTCCGGGGCGTTCATCTACCGGGACGGCGAGCCCGAGCCCGGCGCCGACGGCGATCCGCACGACTCGAAGCTGTTCATCGTGCCGCGCGCCGACGTCGAGGTCATCGACACCTGGCACACCACCGGCCTCGCGGGCAGCGGCAGCTGCGACTACACGGTCACCGACGTGTTCGTGCCGGACGGCCGGACCGTCACCTTCGACACCGTGCGCAACGGCGAGGGCCCGCTGGCCCAGCCCGAGGTGCACATGCGCAACATGCCCGGCGTGCCGCTCGGCGTCGCCCGTGCCGCGCTGGACTACGTCCGCGAGATCGCCGCCACCCGTGTGAGCCCGGTGAGCGGTGCGATGGCCGACGACTACCGCACCCAGGTCACCATCGCCGACTGCGAGGCGGACTACGCCGCCACCAGGCACGCCGTCTACGCCGCCATGCGCAGGCAGCACGACGTGCTGGCCGCGGGCGGCACCCTGGACGACCTCACGCCGAACGAGCGGGCCGCGCTGCCGCTGTCCCGCAGGCACGCCTTCCGCACCGCGCGGTCGATCGTGGCGCGGTTGTACGACCTGTTGCAGACCACGTCCATCTACCAGCGGTCCCCGATGGACGGCTGGCTGCGGGACACCAACACGATGTGCCAGCACGTCGTGGCCCAGGACCGCATCCTGCAGTCCGCGGGCGCGCACCTGCTGGGCGGCAAGCCGTCGTTCGCGCTGTCGCTCGGCATCACCGGGGCTACCGGGCGCGACAAGAAGAATTGATTGTTCCGGCCGTCGATCGGTGTCGGTCAACCTCCACATCTGGTGAACTCATGTCCAACGGCGCCCGAGCCGGGGGTGAATCCCTTGCGGCACAAGGCGACCGAAGGCCCATCGGGTCAGTCCCGAGTGGACCTCCCGCGCCTCTGACGCGGTTTGCGTGAGTTCGATCCGTACGCCGCGGCGTTCGCGGCCAAGTGACGTTCGCCGTGCAGGCACAAGGACCTCGGCGAGCGAGCCGACCTATTAGTCAGGTGGGAATGTGACTGGGCAAGATGTCGAAGTTCTGATGATCGGTGCGGGGCCGTCGAACCTGGCCCTCGCGGTCGCGATCGAGGAGTCCGGCGCGCTCCAGGTGGCGGAGAACACCCTGGTGCTGGAGCAGTATCCGGACGTCAAGTGGCAGCGCAACCTGCTGCTGCCGTGGGCGCGCAGCCAGGTCTCGTTCCTCAAGGACCTGGTGACGCTCCGCAACCCGCAGAGCCGGTTCTCGTTCCTCAACTACCTGCACCAGCAGGGCCAGTTGGACGACTTCGTGAACCTGTCGACCTTCAACCCCTACCGCTGGCAGCTCTCCGCCTACCAGCAGTGGGTCGCGAACGGCCTGGAGCACGTCAAGATCCGCTACAACGCCCGCAGCGAGCGGATCGACCCGCGCTACGCCGAGGACGGCTCGATCAACGGGTGGACGGTGACGCTGACCAACGGCGACACCATCAGCTGCCGCGACCTGGTCGTCGGCACGGGTCGCGACGCGCACGTCCCGGAGGTCTTCCACGACCTGCCGGACGACCGCGTCGTGCACAGCACCCAGTACTCCTCGCGGATCGCCGCGCTGCCGGCGACGGGCAGGCCGCTGCGGCCGGTCGTCATCGGCGGCGCGCAGAGCGCCGCGGAGATGTTCATGGCGCTGCACCAGGACTTCCCGGACTCCGAACCGACGATGATCATGCGGTCGATCGGTCTGCAGAACTACCAGACGAGCAAGTTCGTCAACGAGCTGTTCTACCCGTCGTTCGTCGACGAGTTCTACAACATGTCGTCGGAGACGCGGACCCAGGCGCTCGACGAGATGCACGTGACCAACTACGCGGGTCTCGCGCCGCCCTTCCTGGACGAGATCTACTCGATGCTGTACCAGCAGAAGATGTTGGGGCAGCAGCGGTCCACGGTGCGGCACCTGACGGACATCGTCGGCGCCCGGATGGACAACGACGAGGTCGTGCTCGACCTGCGCGACCGCAAGACCGGCAAGGTCGAGCCGCTGCACTGCGACATGGTGTTCCTCGGCACCGGGTACGACCCCCGGATGCCCGCGATGGTGGCCGGTCTGACGGACCGGATGGGCATCACGGACATCAACGTCAGCAGGCGCTACCGGGTGGACCTCGGCGACTCGGCCTGGGGCGCGATCTACCTCCAGGGCGTCAACGAGGCCACCCACGGCATCGCCGACTCGCTGATCAGCGTGCTGGCGCACCGGTCCCAGGACATCACCGCGGACCTGCTCGACCGCCGCGCGGTCGCCGACGCCGTCGTGGAGGTGTGAGCGACGTGGTCGAGATCCGCCCCCTGGACCGGGACAACCTGGAGAAGGCCTACGGACTGGACTCCCAGCGCCTGCTGCCGTGGCCCGCGCTCAACTCCCCGTTCGAAGGCGCGTGGTGCATCCTGCGGTCGGGCGACGAGTCCACGCCGCACTCGCACCACGAGTACGAGATCTTCATCGCGATGACCGGCTCCGCCGCCCTGGACGTGGACGGCAAGAGGTTCCCGTTCGCCGAGGGCGATGTCGTGCACCTGCCCCCCGGCTGCACGCACAAGGTCGTCAACGAGACCCCCGGCGACTTCGCCTACTACGGGATCTGGTGGGACGCCGAGATGTCCGAGAAGTTCCTGGCGCGGCACGAGGAGCAGTCGGGGTGAGCGGGACGACGCTGATCATCTCGCCCGCCCCCACGGCGAACGGCGACCTGCACCTCGGGCACGTCGCGGGCCCGTTCCTCGCGGCCGACGTCCACACCCGCTACCTGCGGGCCACCGGCCGCGACGTGCTGCTGGCGACCGGTTTCCAGGACACCTCGACGTACGTGGTCACGACCGCGAAGCGGCTGGGTATGACGCCGAAGGCGCTCGTGGCCCGGTCCGCCGAGCAGATCGAGTCCACGCTCACCGCCGTCGGCGTCGAGGTCGACGGGTACACCGGTGACGAGGACCGGTTCGTCAAGGCGGTGCTCGGGTACATGGAGCACCTGCACGCGGCGGGCAAGTTCGAGCTGCGCACCGTGACCCTCCCGTACTCGCCCGCGACCGGTGAGTACCTCGTCGACGGCTTCGCCAAGGGCGGCTGCCCGCTCTGCCTCGCGGACGGCTGCGCCGGGCTCTGCGAGAGCTGCGGCAACCCGATCGCCGCGGGCGACCTGATCGACCCCAAGTCGACGGTGGACCCCGAGGACCCGGTGGAGCTGCGCGAGGTGCAGGTGCTCGTGCTGCCCATGGAGCGGTACCGCGAGCGGATCCGCGAGCACTTCACCGTGCACGGCAGGGCGATGCGCCCGCACATGAAGCAGGCGATCGAGGAGATGCTGTCCCGGCCGCTGCCGGACTACCCGGTCACCTACCCGATCTCGTGGGGCATCCCGGCGCCGTTCCCGGAGGTGGCGGGGCAGGTGTTTAACCCGAACGCCGAGCCCGCGGCGTGGAGCATCTACTGCGCCACGCTGTCGGCCGAGCGCCGGGGCAAGGGTCTGGCCGCCGACGACGAGCTGTGGCTCGCCGACGCGGGCACGAAGGTCGTGTACTTCCTCGGCTTCGACAACACCTACCCGTTCGCCATCGCCGCGGTGGCGATGCTGCTGGCGAGCGACGGGCGTTACCTGCTGCCGGAGGAGTTCATCACCAACGAGTTCTACGAGCTGGACAACTCGAAGTTCTCCACCAGCAGGGGACACGTCGTGTGGGGTCGGGACCTCGTCGCGGAGGTACCGCGCGACCTGGTCCGGTTCCACCTGGCCGCGACCAGCCCGGAGAACCAGCGCACCGACTTCAGCCGTGCCGCGCTGGCGCGGGTGACGTCCACGCGCCTGGTCGAGCCGTGGAACCGGGTGGCGGACAAGGTGGACGGGTTCACCGGCCGTGGTCCGCTGCCGGTGTCCGAGCGGTCGCGCGCCGCCGCCTTCCGGATCGTCGAGCGGTTCGCCGCGTGCTACGAGCTGACCGGATTCAGCCTCACCCGCGCCGCGGAGACGTTGGCCGAGCAGCTGGGCAGGCTGGCGCGGTGGGACGTGCGGGCGGGCGACGAGGGCGACTTCTGCCACGAGGTCGACGTGGTGCTGCGGTGCGCCTCGCCGATCCTGATCGACCTGGCGGCCGAAGCGCTGCCGGACAACAGGATCCCGTCCGGCGCGGGTGCCACGACGTTCACGCCGGCGACCCTGCCGCGGTTGGCGGGATGAGGTGACCACCGACACCCGAACGGGACCCCAGGACCTGCGCCAACGCGTGGTCGTCGTCGGCGCGGGCGTCACCGGGCTGCTCACCGCGGTCCGGTGCGTCCAGGCCGGGCACCGGGTGACCGTGCTGGACCGGGGCGCGATCCCGCACCCGGCGTCGAGCTCCTTCGACCAGCACCGGACCATCCGGGCGCTCGACCCCTCCGACCCGGCGGGCACCAGGCGCGCCGCGCTCGGCCACGACCGGTGGCTGGAGCTGGAGAGCCTGCTGTGCGGGTCCCGTCCGGGTGCCGGGTTCTACCGCCGGGTCGGCGTGGTGACCGGGTGGCCCGGTGACGAGGCCGAGGCGGTCGCCTCCGTCGCGGCCGAGGCCGGGGTGTCGGTCAAGCTCGTCGACCCGGACGAGTTCCCGCACGTGCGGTTCCCGACGGGATCCCGCGGTGTGCTCGAACTCGACGCCGGTGTCCTGCTGGCCGACCGCGTCCTGTGGACGGCGGCCCGGTGGCTGGCGGCCCACCCGTCGGCCCGCCTGCGGCCGTGGTGCGAGGTGTCCTCCGTGGACACCGACTCCGGACGGGTGGTGCTGGCCGACGGGACCGTCGAGCAGGGCGACCTGGTCCTGGTCGCGGGCGGCCCGTGGTCGCGGGCGCTCGTGGACGTGCCGACCGTGCTGCACCGGCAGACCATGGTCTACCTCCGGCCGCCCGACGACCTGGTCCGGTGGTGGGACAACGCCCCCAGCGCCGGCCGCATCGGTGCCGACGGGCGCGCCTGGATGCTGCCCTCCGGTGGCGGGACGCTGCTGAAGGTCAGCACCGACGCGGTGTGCCGCGAGGTGTCCACCGTGGACGATGACGACGGCGACGAGGTCCTGTGGGCCGAGCGGATCATGGCGGCGGACATCATCGCCGACGTGGACCGGTACACCGTCGCCGCCGTGAAGCGCTGCCACTACGCGGTGGACGCCCGCACCGGCGGTGCCAACCTCGTCCGCGTCGGACCCGCCGTCTGGGCTCGCGCGGCCAGCGGCGGTGACGGGTTCCGCACCGCGCCCTTCGTCGCCGACCGAATCGTGGACGCGCTGCGTTCGCCTCGGTCACCCCTCACGCCCTCGATCGGAAGGAACACAAGATGAGCAGCTCCAAGAGCGTGCTGCTGGTGATCGGCAGCGGACTCAAGCTGTACCGCGAGTACCTGGTCCGCTCCGCGGCGGCACGGGCCCGTCAGGCGGGCCACGAGCTGGTCCTGATCAACAACCTGCACCCGACGTGGCAGCACGAGTACTTCGACGAGATCAGCGTCGTCAACGTGTTCGACCACGAACTGCTGGCCGCGACCGCTCGCGAGATCGCCGCCAAGCACACCGTCGTCGGCGTGCTGTGCTGGGACGAGCCCCTCGTCATGCCCGCCGCGGAACTCGCCGTGGAGTTCGGCGTCCCGGGGCTGAGCATCCCCGGTGTGCAGGGCTGCCGCGACAAGTACAGCGCGCGGACCCGGCTGACCGAGGGCGGCCTGCTGCAGCCCGGCTTCGCGATGACGGCCGACCTGGACGAGGCGCGGACCGCGGCCGAGCGGATCGGCTACCCCGTCGTCGTCAAGCCCCGCGCGCTCGGCGCCAGCATGGGCGTGGTGCTGGCCAGGACCGAGGAGGAGCTCGTCAGCGCCTTCCAGGTCGCCTCCGACGCCAGCCTCGTCGGCGACGAGCCGTTCCGCGGCGGCGCCATCGTCGAGGAGTACGCGGTCGGGCCGGAGATCAGCATCGACGGCGCCGTGCACAAGGGCGAGTACCTGCCGATGTTCGTGGCGCGCAAGCGGACCGGCGCCCACCCGTACTTCGAGGAGACCGGGCACGTCGTCGACGCGTCCGACCCGCTGCTCGACGACGCCGTGCTGATGGACACCCTGACGCGGGCCCACCAGGTCCTCGGCATCGAGAACGGCATCACCCACTCCGAGGTGCGGCTGACCGACCGCGGCCCGCTGATCATCGAGATCAACGGCCGCGTCGGCGGCGACCTGATCCCGTTCCTCGGCAAGATCGCCACCGGCATCGACCCCGGCGAGGTCGTCGTGGACGTGGCGCTGGGCCAGCGCCCCGACATCACCCGCACCAAGGGCGGCGCGGTCGGCATCCGCTTCGGCTACCCCGCGCACGACTGCCTCGTCAGCTCCGTGACCGTGCCGGAGGAGTCGCCCGGTCTGGTGACCGCGTCCCCGATGATCGAGCCCGGCACCACGCTGAGGCTGCCGCCCGGTGGGTACATCGCCCGGCACTCCTTCGTGGTGTGCCAGGCCGACGACCCGGAGACCGTCGAGGAGCGGCTGGCCACGGCGAGCGCGCTGGTCGTGGTGGAGGCCGAGGACATCGCCGAGAAGCCGGCCGGTTCGGTGCTGGAGATGCCCGCGGGCCTGCTGGACGTGGACGAATGATCTCCTACGAGGGCAAGGTCTTCCGCAAGGCGGGCGGCGGCGACGGCACGTTCGCCCGCTACCGCCAGGACGGCGACCTGGTGTGGGCGGACTTCACCGGCGGCAAGGTGCGGCGAGGCACGGTCACCGGGACGTGCGCGCCGGACGGGACCCTGAGGCTGGCCTACACGATGGTGCTGGAGACCGGCGAGGTGATCTCCGGGCAGACGGTGAACGTGCCGGAGTGGCAGCCCGACGGCCGGGTGGTGCTCCGCGAGGAGTGGCAGCGCTTCGGCGAGCACTCCTCCAGCGGGGTGTCCTACCTCGAAGAGGTGCTGTCG
This sequence comes from Umezawaea sp., assembly GCA_035559015.1. Taxonomy (GTDB): domain Bacteria; phylum Actinomycetota; class Actinomycetes; order Mycobacteriales; family Pseudonocardiaceae; genus Umezawaea. The sequence goes on from DATMCA010001282.1 coordinate 16,041, forward strand.
GTGCCGGAGCAGACCGGGGTGCGGGCATGACCGACTGGGAAGGCTTGTGCGCCATGGTGGCCGGCCGGTTGCGGCTGCCGGGCGACAAGGGGTTCCACGAGGCGAGCAGGCCGTTCAACGACCGGTTCCGCGACGTCGTCCCGGCTGCGGTGCTGTCCGTGGCCGGTCCGGCCGACGTCGGCCGGGCGATCGTCTGGTCCAGGGCCAACGGCGTGCCGATCGTGGCCAGGGGCGGCGGGCACAGCTACGCCGGCCACTCCGTGAACCGCGGTCTGGTGCTCGACCTGCGCGCCCTCGACGGCGTCCACGTCGACCCGGCGACCGGGCTGGTCACCGTCGGCGGCGGCGCCCAGACCGGGAAGATCTACGCCGCCCTGCGCGAGCACGACCTGATCTTCCCGCTGGGCAACTCCGACGACGTCGGCATCGGCGGCCTCACGCTCGGCGGCGGCGTCGCGATCGTGTCCCGCGCGATGGGGCTGACGTGCGACTCGCTGGTGTCCACCGACGTCGTGCTGGCCGACGGGACCTCGGTGCGGTGCAGCGAGAAGGAGAACGCGGACCTGTTCTGGGCGTGCCGCGGCGGTGGCGGCGGCAACTTCGGCGTGAACACCTCGTTCACCTTCCAGGCGAAGCCGGTCCCGAAGACGGCCACCTGCCTGGTGCTGTGGGACTGGCCGCACGCGATGGACGTGCTCGTCACCATGCAGGAGGTCATGCGCGACGCCCCCAACGGCTTCGCGGCCCGGATCGGCGTGAGCCGCGCGTCGGGTGAAGACGGCGTGGTCTCGGTGATCGGGCAGCACCTGGGCACGGCCGAGGAGTTGCGGGAGCTGATCGCCCCCGCGCTCGCCGTGGCGCCACCGTCCAGGGTGGACATCGCCGACCGCACCTACTGGGAGTCGGCGGAGTACCTGCACCACACCACGGCGGGTGGCGCGTTCGCCGCCCGCACCCGGACCACCCCGGTGCCGCTGTCCGAGGAGGGCTTGCGGACCATGGTGACCGCCGTGGACAAGTGGCCCGGCAGCGCCAACCCCGACGGTGCGGGCGCCGCCCTGTTCACCTGGGGCGGGGCGATCAACGACGTGCCGGTGGAGGCCACCGCGTTCCCGCACCGGGACGTGCTGTTCCTGCTGTCGATGGACACCTCGTGGCAGCCGGACGAGTCGCCGGAAGTGGTGCGGGACAACGTGGAGTGGCTCACGGCGCTGCACCGCGACATGGGTGAGTTCGCCGCGGACGCGTCCTACGTGAACTTCACCGACGCGGACCTCGACGACTGGCGCGGCGCCTACCACGGGCCCAACGCCGCGCGCCTGGCCGAGGTCAAGCGCCGCTACGACCCCGATCGCGTCTTCTCCTTCCCCCAGGCGATCTGACGTGACGCCCCCGCCCGCCCCAGGTCGTCCGGCCGGGGTGGGCGGGGCGTCGAGTCGGAGCTGGGGCCAACCAGGCCGACGGTGTCGGCATCGGAAAGGGTGATCGGAATGCCACCCGACCTGCGTGGTGTCATGCGGAACTTCGCCACCGGCGTGTGCGTGGCGACGACGTACATCGACGAGGAGAACGGCAGGCGCCACGACGCGGTGACGGTCAACTCGCTGACCTCGGTCTCGCTCGACCCGCCGCTGGTGTCGCTGTGCCTGCGGCTGGACTCGGTGTTCCTGGCCGACCTGCTGGCCACCAAGAAGTGGGCGGTGTCCATCCTGGACAGCGGAGCCCGTGACGTCGCCGGGCGGCTAGCCAAGGACCGGGTGACCAGGGCGTCCGCGGTGGGGGAGCTGACCGCGTCACCGGGGCCGCAGACCGGCGCGCTGGTGCTCGACTCCGCGAGCTGGCTGGAGTGCGTGCTGTGGGACAGCTTCGACGTGGGTGACCACACGCTCGTCGTCGGCGAGGTCGTCGCCGTGGACGAGCGCCGTCGAGGCCCCGCCCTGGTCTTCCTGCGCGGCGGCTACCACTCGCTGGACGCCCAGCGCTGAGGAACCTCGTGAGTGCTCGTGCCGCGGTGGTGGCCCGAGCACTCACGAGTCGTCGTCAGCCCGCCAGGTCGACCGGGGCGTCGTCGCCGTCCCGCCGCATCCCCTCGGCGAACGCGCCGAGGAGGACCGGGATGCGGTACCGGCCCGTGGCTTCGGAGTTCCGCACGAGTCCGGCGTCCACCAG
>DATMCA010001283.1:0-12846 GCA_035559015.1 Umezawaea sp.
CGTCGCCGCCCAGGTGATCTGGTGCTCGTTCCCGTTCGTCATGGTCACCCTCTACGCGGGCATCAAGGCCATCCCGCAGGAGGTCATCGAGGCCGCGGCGCTCGACGGCGCCTCGACCGTCCGCACCGCGCGCAGCGTCATGCTCCCCCTGCTGCGCCCGCTGATCCTCGTCGTCACGATCCAGTCGATCATCTGGGACTTCAAGGTGTTCACCCAGATCTACGTGATGACCAACGGCGGCGGCATCGCGGGCCGCAACCTCGTCCTCAACGTCTACGCCTACCAGCAGGCCTTCGCCGCGTCCGAGTACGGCCTCGGCGCCACCATCGGCGTCGTCATGACCGCGTTGCTGCTGCTGATCACCATCGGCTACCTGCGGGCGCTGCGGAAGTCGGGAGAAGAGCTGTGAAACGTCCCGGCCGCCTGGTCGCCGAACTCGTCACCGTCGTGATCGCCGCGGTGATCGCGTTCCCGCTGTACTGGATGGTCCTGACCGCGCTGAAGCCCGCCGACGAGGTGATCTCGGCGAACCCGCGGCCGTGGACCCTGGCGCCGACACTGGACAACTTCACCCGCGCGCTGACCGTCCAGAGCTTCGGCCGGTACTTCCTGAACAGCCTGTTCGTGGCGCTGGTCGTGGTGGTGCTGAGCCTGCTGATGTCGTTCCTCGCCGCGACGGCGCTGACGCGCTTCCGGTTCCGGGGCCGCACGACGATGCTGATCATGCTGCTGGTGGTGCAGATGGTGCCGGTGGAGGCGCTGACCGTGCCGCTGTTCTTCATGATGAGGTCGCTCGGCGACACCGTGCCCGCGTTCGGGCTGAACCACCTCGGGTCGCTGGTGCTGGTGCACCTGGCGTTCAGCATGCCGTTCGCGATCTGGATGCTGCGCGGGTTCGTCGCCGCGGTGCCGGTGGAACTGGAGGAGGCGGCGACGCTGGACGGCGCGAGCCGGTTCCGGTTCCTGTGGCAGGTGCTGTTCCCGTTGGTGGCGCCCGGTCTGGTGGCCACGAGCGTCCTCGCGTTCATCCACGCGTGGAACGACTTCCTGTTCGCCAAGACGTTCATCATCTCGGCGGCGGAGAACCAGACGCTACCGTTGGCGCTCCAGGTGTTCATCAAGCCCGACCAGAACGACTGGGGAGCGATCATGGCCGGTTCGACGCTGATGACCATTCCGGTGCTGGTGTTCTTCGTGCTGGTGCAGCGCAGGCTGGTGTCCGGCCTCGCCGGGGCGGTGAAGGGGTGACGCTGCTCCCACGCCCGACCCGGTTCACGGCCGGTGTCGGCAGCACCTCGCGGATCGAGCCGGCGGTGTCGTTCGTCGACGGGCCGCCGGAGTCGTACAAGATCGCCGTCACGACCGAGGGCGTCTCGGTGGAGGCGGCCGACGCGGCGGGCGCGTTCTACGCGGGCCAGACCCTCCGCCAGCTGCTGGGGCCCAACGCCTTCCGGGCGGCGTCGATCAGCGCCGAACCGCCGGTGCTGCCGGTGTGCGTCGTGGAGGACCGACCGCGGTTCCCGTGGCGCGGCTGCATGATCGACGTGGCGCGGCACTTCCTGCCGAAGCACGACCTGCTGCGGTACGTGGACCTGATCGCGGCGCACAAGCTGAACGTGCTGCACCTGCACCTGACCGACGACCAGGGCTGGCGCTTCGAGGTGAAGAGGTACCCGAGGCTGACCGAGGTCGGGTCGTGGCGGCCCGAGTCGCGCTACGGCGACCGGCGCGCGAAGCGGACGACCGGTCGGCCGCACGGCGGTTTCTACACGCAGGACGACCTGCGCGAGGTCGTGGCGTACGCGGCGGAGCGGCACGTGACCGTGGTGCCGGAGATCGACGTGCCCGGCCACAGCCAGGCGGCCATCGCGGCGTACCCGGAGCTGGGCGTCGGCCCGGTGCCGGGCGTGTGGACGGACTGGGGGATCAACGAGAACGTGCTGAACCTGGAGGAGTCCACGGTGGACTTCTTCCGGGGCGTGTTCGACGAGCTGGTGGACGTGTTCCCCGGCGAGGTGATCGGCCTGGGCGGCGACGAGGTGCCGGGCGCGACGGAGGCGCACGGCGGGTTCATCCGGGCCATCGCGGAGCACCTGGCGACGCACGGGCGGCGCGCGTTCGGCTGGGACGAGATCGCCGAGGTCGGGCCGCTGCCGGACGGCGCGGTGCTGGCGTCGTGGCGCGGGGAGGACGCGGGCGTGGCCGCGGTGCGCGGTGGCCACGACGTGGTGATGTGCCCCGAGCGGCACGTGTACCTGGACTACCGGCAGTCCGACTCGCCGGACGAGCCGATCCCGGTCGGCACGGTGCTGTCGCTGGAGGACGTCCACCGGTACGAGCCGGTGCCGTCCGCGCTCACCGGCGACGAGCCCGGTCGGGTGATCGGCGCCCAGGCGAACCTGTGGACCGAGCACCTGGACTCGGCCCGACGGCTGGACTACGCGGCGTTCCCGAGGTTGGCCGCGTTCGCCGAGGTGGTGTGGAGCGGGGGCGAGCGGGACGAGGCGGAGTTCCTCGACCGGCTCGCCACCCACCACCTGCCTCGGCTCGACGCGCTCGGCGTGGAGTACCGGCCCCTGTCCGGTCCCCACCCCTGGCAGACGATGCCGGGCGTGCCCGGTTTCCCACGGTGATCAGAAGGTCGGGGTGGTGTCCTGGTAGAGGTCGGGGGTACTGAGCTCCTCCTCGGGCACGAGCATCCAGCAGGCGACGTAGAGGACGGCGCCGGCGCCGAAGCCGAAGAGCGTGGCGGCGACGAGACCGATGCGCAGCAGGGTCGCGTCGACGCCGATCAGCTTCGCGGCGCCGCCGCACACGCCGCCGAGCATCCTCTCGTCCCGGCTGCGGCGGAACTTCTTGACCTTGTCGGTGGCTTCGTTGAGCACGTTGTTCGTCATGGGTACAACGATGCCGCCCGCGAGCTGCGAAAACATCCGGGACGGACCCTGACGTCCCCCGGATCCGGACCCCTGGCCTTACCCTCAGGCCATGACGCCCGAGGAGCTCGCCGTCGAGCTGGACCGGGTCGGGTACCTGCCCGACGCGGGGGTGACGACGGCCGCCTTCCTGGCGCTGCGGATGCACCGGCCGCTGTTCTGCGAGGGTGAGCCGGGCACCGGCAAGACGTCCCTGGCCCTCGCCCTGGCCCAGGCCCTCTCGTTGCCGCTGATCCGGCTCCAGTGCCACGAGGGCATCGACGCCTCGCAGGCCCTCTACGACTGGGACTTCCCCAGACAGCTCCTCCACCTGCGCGCCCTGGAGGCCGCCTCGTCCGCCCTGGACCCCGACACCGCCGAGGCCTCCCTCTACACCCGCCGGTTCCTGCTGGCCAGGCCGTTGCTGCGGGCACTGGAGGAGGCCCCGTGCGTCCTGCTGGTCGACGAGGTCGACCGCGCCGACGACGAGTTCGAGGCGTTCCTGCTGGAGGTCCTCGACACCAACGCCGTCACCATCCCCGAACTCGGCGAGATCCGCGCCCTCGTGCCCCCGCTCGTCATCCTCACCTCCAACCGCACCCGCGAGGTCCACGACGCCCTCAAGCGCCGCTGCCTCTACCACTGGGTCGACCACCCCGACCTGGCCCGCGAGGTCGCGATCATCCGGCGCCGCCTGCCGGGCGTGTCGGAACGGCTGGCCTCGCAGGTCGCGGTGGCCGTCGGGAAGCTGCGCGAGCTGGACCTGCTCAAGCCGCCGGGGGTCGCCGAGTCACTGGACTGGGCACGGGCGCTCCAGGCGCTGGGCCGCACGGAACTGGACGCCGAGACCGCCGCCGTGACGCTCGGGGCGGTGCTCAAGTACCGCGAGGACGCCACCCGCGCGGTGGCGTCGGGGGTGCTGGGCTGACTCTTCCGTACAAACACCGTACAGTGAGTGGCATATCGGTTGTGGTGAGCGGAGGTGGCATGTCGATCAAGGAAGCACGTCTCGACTTCAGGCTCGATCCGGACGTCAAGTCCCGCATCGAACGGGCGGCCAAACTGTCCGACGAGTCCGTCAGCATGTTCGTCGTGCACGCGGCAGCCGCTGCGGCGGACGACGTCTTGGCGCGCGCGGAAGCCACGGTCATGCCCGCCGAACAGTACGACGCGCTCTTGGCAGCGCTGGACACCGCCGATCCCGCACCTGGCCTGGCGCAGCTCAGCCAGCGCGACCGGAGGTACCGCCGCAAGTGATCGAGTGGACGACCGCACCCCTGGGGGAACAGCACGACCTCCAGGGGTTCGACTGCGGTGTGCCTGTCCTGAACGGATGGTTCACGGGCCATGCCATGGACGCCGCCAAGCGGGGAACAGCCAGGACCTACGTGTGGACCGGTACCGGCGACGATCGCGTGGTGGCCTATTACGCGATCACTCCTCACACCGTGATGCGGGACGAGGTGTCCAGCAGTTTCGCCTCCGGCCTCAGCGCAGTACCCGGATACCTGCTGGCCAAGCTCGCCCTGGACCAGACCCTGCACGGCCAGGGCTTCGGTGGCGAGCTGCTCCACGACGCCCTGACCAGAATGGTCCAGGCGGCTGATGTCGCATCCGGTCGCCTGATCGTGGTCGACGCGATCGACGACATGGCCGCGAAGTTCTACCAGCGGTACGACTTCCAGCCGGTGAAGGACAACCCGCGCAGGCTGGTGATCAAGGTCGCGACCGTGCGGGACGCCCTCGGCTGATCGGGTCCGGAAGACCGCTGGTCAGCCCCGTCCCGGCGTCCAGTTGAGATTCTTCGGACGATCCTCCAACCGCCGGAGGCGCACAATCGAAGGATGACGGTGCTCACCGGGTACGTCGGGTTCGCCCGCGCCCTGCGGCAAGCGGGCGTGGCCTGCGGGCCGGAGCGCGTGCAGGCGTACGTGGCGGCGGTCGAGCACCTGGATCCGGGCAACCGGGACGACCTGTACTGGGCCGGGCGGTTGACGTTGTGCGGGGAGCCGGACGACCTGCCGCGGTACGACGCGGCGTTCGTGGCGTGGTTCGGCGGTGGAGCGCCGAGCAAGTCCCGGCGGCGGAAGCTGCGGGCCACCAACCTGGCCTCGCTCGACGGTGGTGCGGAGCAGGACGGGAAGGGCGGCGGGCTCGCGGTCGCGGCCAGTGACGCCGAGGTCCTGCGGCACAAGGACATCGCCGGCCTCACGCCCGCGGAGAAGGCACACCTGCGGGAGCTGATCGCGACGCTCAAGCCCGTTCCGCCGCGGAGGAGGGCGCTGCGGACCGAGAAGGCCCGCAGCGGCCTGCTGGACCCCGGCCGGACGCTGCGGGCGATGCTGGCGACCGGGGGAGAGCCGGCGAAGCCGCGGTACCGGCGCAAGGGCACCCGGCCGCGCAAGGTGGTGCTGCTGATCGACGTGTCCGGGTCGATGTCGCCGTACGCCGACGCGCTGCTGCGGTTCGCGCACGTGGTGGCGCGGGCGATGCCGACCGAGGTGTGCACGCTCGGCACGCGGCTGACCAGGGTGAGCCGTCAGCTCAAGCACCGGGACGCCGAGTTCGCGCTGCTCAGCGCCACCCGTGCGGTGCCGGACTACGAGGGCGGCACCCGGCTCGGTGAGACGATCAAGGTGTTCCTGGACCGGTGGGGGCAGCGCGGCGTCGCCAGGCGCGCCGTCGTCGTGGTGTTCTCCGACGGTTGGGAACGAGGTGACCCGGCGCTGCTGGGCGAGCAGCTCGCGCGGTTGCGGCGGCTCGCGCACGCGGTCGTCTGGGTCAACCCGCACGTCGGCAAGGCCGGGTACGCCCCGACCCAGTCCGGCATCATCGCGGCCCTGCCGCACGTGGACCGCCTGCTGGCGGGCCACAGCCTCGACACCCTGCGCCACCTGCTCAAGGAGATCAACCGTGCGTGATGTGCTCGACGAACTGGCTCGCCGCGTGGCGGACGGGGAGACCGTGGGGGTCGGGACGGTCGTCGCGACCTTCAGCTCGGCGCCGCGCTCACCGGGCGCGGCGATGCTGGTCGGCCCGGACGGCGAGGTCACCGGCAGCGTGTCCGGCGGTTGCGTCGAAGGGGCGGTGTACGACCTGGCGCAGCAGGTCGTGAGCGAGGACCAGCCGGTGCTCCAGCGCTACGGCGTGAGCGACGATGACGCGTTCGCGGTGGGTCTGACCTGCGGCGGGATCATCGACGTCTACGTGGAGTCGATCAACGGCGAGTCGTTCCCGGAGCTGGCGGAGATCCACGAGGCCGTGCGCGCGGAGGTGCCGGTGGCCATCGCGACGATCATCGAGCACCCCGAGGCGGACCGGTTGGGCCGCCGGGTGGTGATCTGGCCGGACCGGGTGTCCGGGACGCTCGGGTCGGCCCGCGCGACGGACGCGGTCGTGGACGACGCGCGCGGGATGCTGGCGACCGGCCGCAGCGGGTCGCTGCACTACGGGCCGGACGGGCAGCGGCGCGGCGAGGGCATGACGGTGTTCGTGAACTCGTTCGAGCCGCCGCCGCGGATGCTGGTGTTCGGCGCGATCGACTTCGCGTCCGCGATGGCCAGGCTCGGCACGTTCCTCGGCTACCGGGTCACGGTGTGCGACGCGCGGCCGGTGTTCGCGACCGCGAGCCGGTTCCCGGAGGCCGACGAGGTCGTCGTGGACTGGCCGCACCGGTACCTGGTGGCGCAGGCCGAGGCCGGGCGGGTGGACGAGCGGACCGTGGTCGCGGTGCTCACGCACGACCCGAAGTTCGACGTGCCGCTGCTGGAGGTCGCGCTGCGGCTGAAGCTCGCCTACGTCGGCGCGATGGGGTCGCGGCGCACGCACGACGACCGGCTGCGGCGGCTCCGCGAAGCCGGCGTGACCGAGGGCGAGCTGGCCGGGATGGCGTCGCCGATCGGGCTGGACCTGGGCGCGCGCACCCCGGAGGAGACGGCGGTGTCGATCGCGGCCGAGATCATCGCTCTGCGCTGGGGCGGTCGCGGTGAGCGATTGACGGTTCTTGACGGCGCGATCCACAGGTAGCGGCGTTAGGGTGATGTGACAACGGTCACCCACCACTGGCCTGGAGGGTTTCATGCGCATCACCGTCAACGTCGACGGCGTGAGTTACACCGACGAAGTGGAACCGCGCACGCTGCTGGTCCACTACCTCCGAGAACGACTGGGCAAAACCGGAACCGTCGTCGGCTGCGACACGAGCAACTGCGGCGCGTGCACGGTCCACCTCGACGGCCACAGCGTGAAGTCGTGCTCCGTGTTCGCGGTGCAGGCCGATCGCCACGAGGTCACCACGATCGAGGGCCTGGCGCGGGACGGGCAGCTGCACCCCGTGCAGCGGGCGTTCCACGAGAACCACGCGCTCCAGTGCGGGTTCTGCACCCCCGGCATGATCATGCAGTCGCTCGACCTGATCGCCGACCACCCCGACCCGGACGAGGAGACCGTCCGCAAGGGGCTGGAGGGCAACCTCTGCCGGTGCACCGGCTACCAGAACATCGTGAAGGCCGTCCGCGCCGCCGCCCACGAGATGCGGCCCGGCGCGGGCCCGGAAGCCGAGCAGGTCACCCACTCGCACGTCGGGGGCGGGGAATGACCGCGACCGCCGAACCGGAGATCGGCCGGGCGAGGCTGCGCAAGGAGGACGCGCGGCTGATCACCGGCGACACCCGCTGGACCGACAACATCCAGATGGCCGGGATGCTGCACATGGCTGTGCTCCGCAGCCCCATGGCGCACGCGAAGATCACCGGCATCGACGTCAGCGCCGCCACGGAGATGCCCGGCGTGCTGCTGGTGCTGACCGGCGAGGACCTGGCCGAGGAGCAGGGCAGCCTGCCGTGCGCGTGGCCGATCACCGAGGACATGCTCGCCCCACCGGCCCCGTCGCTGGCCGTGGACGAGGTCAACTTCGCCGGTGAGGGCGTCGCCGTCGTGATCGCCCGCAGCGACTACGAGGCGCACGACGCGCTGGCCGCGATCGACGTCGAGTACGACGAGCTGCCGGTGGTGCTGGACATGAACGCCGCCATCGCCGACGGCGCCGACCTCGTGCACCCCGCGCTGGGCACCAACAAGAGCGCGACCTGGGTGTTCTACTCCGCCGAGGCGGGGACGGGCTCCGACGTCGAGCAGGCCATCGCCGACGCGGAGGTGACGGTCACCAGGACGTTCCGCCAGCAGCGGCTGATCCCGGCGTTCATGGAGCCCCGGTCCGTCGTGGTCGACCCCGGCGGTGGGTCGATCACCATGTGGTCGGCCACCCAGGTCCCGCACATCCTGCGGTGGATGCTGTCCGCCGTGCTCGGCATCCCCGAGCACAAGGTGCGGGTCATCGCGCCGGACGTCGGCGGCGGGTTCGGCGGCAAGCTCCAGGTCACGCCCGAGGAAGTGCTGACCCTGCTCGTCGCCCGCCGGCTCGGCAAGCCGGTCAAGTGGACCGAGTCGCGCACCGAGTCGATGCTCAGCGCGCACCACGGCCGCGACCAGATCCAGCAGCTCACGATCAGCGCCCGCCGCGACGGCACGGTCACCGGCCTCAAGGTCGACCTGCTCGCCGACATGGGCGCGTACCTGCGGCTGGTCACACCGGGCGTGCCGATCCTCGGCGCGTTCATGTTCAACGCCATCTACAAGTTCCCCGCGTACCGGTTCACCTGCGTCAACGTGTTCACGAACAAGGTGCCCACGGACGCGTACCGCGGCGCCGGACGCCCCGAGGCCACGTTCGCGATCGAGCGGCTGATGGACGAACTCGCCGTGGAGTTGGACATGGAGCCGATGGAGCTCCGCCGGAAGAACTGGATCAAGCACGAGGAGTTCCCGTTCACCACGGTCTGCGGGCTCACCTACGACTCGGGCAACTACGAGGCCGCGACCGACCGGGCCATGGAGCTGTTCGGGTACGACGAGCTGCGGCGGGAGCAAGCGCGTCGGCGGGAGAGCGGTGACCTGGTGCAACTGGGCATCGGCATCTCGACTTTCACCGAGATGTGCGGGCTCGCGCCGTCGCGGGTGCTCGGTTCGCTGCGCTACGGCGCGGGCGGCTGGGAGCACGCGGCGATCCGGATGCTGCCCACCGGCAAGGTCGAGCTGATCACCGGCACCTCGCCGCACGGCCAGGGCCACGAGACGGCGTGGAGCCAGATCGTGGCGGACCGGCTCGGCGTGCCGTTCGAGGACGTCGAGGTGCTGCACGGCGACACGCAGTCCTCGCACAAGGGCATGGACAGCTACGGGTCGCGGTCACTGGCCGTCGGCGGCACGGCGATCGTGCTGGCGGCGGACAAGGTGCTCGCCAAGGCGCGAACGCTGGCCGCGCACCTGATGGAGTGCTCGGAGTCCGATGTGGACTTCGCCTCCGGCCAGTTCTCCGTTCGCGGCACGGGAACCAGCACCGCGCTCACCGACGTCGTGCTCGCGGCGCACGTGGCGCACAACCTGCCGGACGGCATGGAACCGGGGATGGACGCCGAGTCGACCTTCGACCCGACGAACTTCTCGTTCCCGCACGGCACCCACCTGTGCGCGACGGAGGTCGACACCGAGACCGGTGCCGTGAAGATCCGCTCGTACGTCTGCGTCGACGACATCGGCGAGGTGGTGAACCCGCTGATCGTCGAGGGCCAGGTGCACGGCGGGCTGGCGCAGGGCATCGCGCAGGCGCTGTTCGAGGAGGCCGTGCACGACGAGTCGGGCACCCTCACGACGGCGACGCTGGCCGACTACCTGGTGCCGACGGCGGCCGACCTGCCGCACTTCACCACCGACCGGACCGTGACACCCGCGGACTCGAACCCGTTGGGGGTCAAGGGGGTCGGTGAGGCGGGCACGATCGCGTCGACCCCGGCCGTGGTGAACGCGGTGATCGACGCCGTGCGCCACCTGGGCGTCGAGGACATCGAGATGCCGTGCACGCCGATGCGCGTGTGGAAAGCGGTGCACCAGGGCAAGGAACGAGGGGTGCCCACCACGCCGGTCGCCGCTGGTGGCCTCGGCTCCATCGACGCGCAGGGAGGTGCGGAGTGATCCCCGCGGAGTTCGAGTACGTGGCGCCGACCAGCGTGGAGGAGGCCGTCAGGGCGCTCACCGAGGCCGGTGAGGACGCCAAGGTCCTGGCGGGCGGCCAGAGCCTGATCCCGGTGCTGCGCATGAGGTTGGCCGCGCCGAACGTGGTCGTGGACCTGTCGAACCTGACTGAGCTGACCGGCGTCCGCGACGACGGCGACTCGCTGCTCATCGGGGCGATGACCACGCACTACGAGGTCCAGCGCGACCACCTGGTGCACGACCACGCCCGGCTGCTCGCGCTGGCGACCGACGAGGTCGCGGACCCGCAGGTGCGGCACCGCGGCACGTTCGGCGGCGCGCTGGCGCACGCGGACCCGGCGGGCGACCTGCCCGCCCCCGCGCTGGCGATGGACGCGACGATGATCATCGTCGGGCCGGGTGGCCGTCGGGAGGTGCCGGCGTCGGAGTTCTTCGTCGACTACTTCACCACCGTGCTGGAGCCGAACGACGTCCTCGTCGACGTCCGCGTGCCGAAGCTGACCGGCTGGAGCGCGCACTACGAGAAGTTCAACCGGGTCGCGCAGGCGTGGTCGATCGTGGCCGTGGCCGCCGCGGTCCGGGTGGTCGACGGGACCATCGCCGAGGCCAGGGTGGCGCTCACCAACATGGGGCCGACCCCGGTGCGCGCCCACGGCGTGGAGGAGGCCCTGGTCGGGCAGCCCGCCACCGCCGAGTCGATCACCGCGGCCGCCGCCCGCGCGGCCGAGGGCACGAACCCGACGACGGACGGCAACGCCGACGCCGAGTTCCGCTCGCACCTCGCGCGGGTGCTGACCGGGCGGGCCATCACCGCAGCGGTGGGCGCATGAGGCTGGAGCACGAGTTCACGGTCCCGGCCCCGGTCGAGACCGTGTGGACCGCGCTCATGGACCCGGAGAGGGTGGCGCCGTGCATGCCCGGCGCCACCCTGACCGAGGTCGACGGGCCGCGGTTCACCGGCACCGTGAAGGTGAAACTGGGCCCGATCACCCTGATGTACAAGGGATCGGGCGAATTCCTGGAGACCGACGAGAAGACCCGCACGACCGTGATCAAGGCGTCCGGCAAGGACGTCCGGGGCAACGGCACGGCGGCGGCCACCGTCACGGCGGTGCTGGCCGAGGTCGACGGCGGCACGCGGGCGAGCGTCGTGACGGACCTCAGCATCACCGGCAGGCCCGCGCAGTTCGGCAGGGGCCTGATCGCCGAGGTCGGCGGCAAGATCATCGACCAGTTCGCGACTTGCCTGGCGAGTAGGCTCGGATCGGAGGAGGCTGGCGGGGACGACAACGCCACCGACGACCTCCCCGAGGGAACCGACGTGACCCAGCAGCACCTCAGAGCCGTTCCGGACCAGGCCGAGGAAGCAGAGGCGATCGACCTGCTCGGCACCGCGGGCGTGCCCGTGCTCAAGCGGGTCCTCCCGCTGGCGCTCGGCCTCGTCGTGCTGGTCCTGGTGGTCTCGCGCCTGCGGCGGCACCGCTGAAGCACCGGTTCGGGAGGGCGTCGGCGGTTGTGACCGCCTGCGCCCTCCTGGCGGCGTGCACGGCCACCCCCGGCAGCCCGGTCGCCGCACCGTCCCCCTCGTCCTCCGCCGATCCGCGGCCCGCCGCGTCCGCCGCCCCGACCGCGCGGTCGTTCACGCTGGCCGCGGGTGGCGACATCCTCATCCACCCCGCGCTCACCGACCAGGCCAAGGCCGACGGCGGCGGCACCCCGGACTTCGGGCCGCTGCTGGAGGGGATGCGCCAGGCCGTGGCCGCGGACCTGTCGATCTGCCACCTCGAAACGCCGCTGTCCGCGCCGGGAGCCCCGACGTTCGGCTACCCGGCGTTCAGCGCACCGCCGGAGATCGCGAAAGCGCTGGTGGACCTCGGGTACGACAGCTGCTCGACGGCGTCCAACCACACGCTGGACCGCGACGTGCAGGGCGTGCGGACGACGTTGGACAGGCTGGACGCGGTCGGCCTCAAGCACACCGGGTCGGCGCGCAGCCCCGAGGAGGCCGCGACCCCGCTGATCCTGGACGCGAACGGCGTGAAGGTCGCCCAGATCTCGTTCACCTACGGCTACAACGGGATCCCGTTGCCCGAACCGTGGATCGCGAACACCCTCGACCCGCAGCGCGTCATCGACGCGGGCCGCGCCGCGAAGGCGGCCGGTGCCGAGGTCGTGGTCGCCAGCCTGCACTGGGGCGCCGAGTACGAGGCCGACCCGACGCTGGAGCAGCGCAAGACGGCCGCGACGATCCTCGCGGACCCGGCGGTCGACCTGATCATCGGCACGCACGTGCACACCGTGCAGCCGATCGAGCAGATCGGCGGCAAGTGGGTCGTGTACGGGATGGGCAACGAGGTCGCGAAGCACGAGGAGCCCCGCGGCACCACGGAGGAGGGCCTGATCGCCCGCTTCAAGTTCGTCGAGGGGCCGCAGGGCTGGAAGGTCGAGGAGGCGAAGTACCGCCCGACCCTGGTCGAGCTGGGCCCGCCGATCCGGGTGGTCGACCTGTCTGCTGTGCCGCCGACACCCCGTCGCACGGAGGCGTTGGCGCGCACCGACGAGATCGTCGGCCGCCTCGGCGCGGCCTCCGCCGGACTGGGGCGCTAGCCGGGTTCTCCGGGCCGTTGAACCGAAAGCGGCGCGCGGCCGTGAACGTGCTGTACATCGGGAACAGCACGGACCGGAGGTCGGCCGCTCATGAACGGGAACGACGTGAACCTCTTCGCCGCGAAGACGACGAAGCTGCTCCGGCTTCCGCGACGGAGCACCGGCATCGGTGGGGTGCCCGTCGTGGGCAGCGCCGCGCCGGAGCAGGCCGTCGCCCCGGTCATGCCGATGCCGCGGCGGCCCCGGACGGCTCCGCTGCGCGTCGACGTCGTCG
>DATMCA010001284.1:0-2174 GCA_035559015.1 Umezawaea sp.
TTCCACGAGTTCGGGCACCTGGTGCACCACGTGCTCGGCGGGTCGGGGGAGTGGACCCGCTTCGCCGGGGTCGCGACGGAGTGGGACTTCGTCGAGGCGCCGAGCCAGCTGCTCGAGGAGTGGGCGTGGGACGCCGGCGTGCTGCAGACGTTCGCCCTCAACGCCGACGGCGAGCCGATCCCGGCCGACCTGGTGGCCGCGATGAAGCGGGCCGACGACTTCGGCAAGGGCTACCAGGCGCGCACCCAGATGTTCTACGCCGCGATGTCCTACTGGTTCCACACCGACCGCCCCGGCGACCTGACCGAGGCGACGATCCGCCTCCAGGAGCGGTACTCGATGTTCCGCTACGTCGAGGACACCCACATGTTCGCCGGGTTCGGGCACCTCGACGGCTACTCGTCGGGCTACTACACCTACATGTGGTCCCTGGTCATCGCGAAGGACCTCTTCAGCGCCTTCGACCCCGACGACCTCTTCGACCCCGTCACGGCCCACCGCTACCGCGACCTGATCCTCGCCCCCGGTGGCGCCCGCGACGCCGCCGACCTCGTCGAGGACTTCCTCGGCCGCCCCTACACCTTCGACGCGTACGGCGCCTGGCTGGCGCGGTAGCCCCCCGCGTCCGGTGGCGGTGTGTGGGGGTCGGTTTCTCGGGAGCGGCGGTGAGTGAGGGTCGGTCTCCAAGGGGCGTTTTCAAGCGGTGGATGCAACACCGTTTGGATTTGAGGGTGGTGACAGTAGTTCGTCGAGGGCTTCGGCCGGGGTGTGCCAGTCGAGGGTTTTGCGGGGTCGGCGGTTGAGCTTTCGGGCGACGTGGTCGAGGTAGTCGGCTGGTAGACCGAGAGATCGGTGCCTTTGGGGAAGTACTGGCGGAGCAACCCGTTGGTGTTCTCGTTGCTGCCGCGTTGCCAGGGTGAGTGGGGGTCGCAGAAGTAGATGTCGAGGCCGGTGGCGGCGGCGATCTTGACGTGGTTGGTCATCTCGCGACCTTGGTCCCAGGTCAGGGTGCGGCGCAGGGTCTGGGGGAGCCGGCTCATCGCCTCGACCATCGCGTCCTGGACCGCGTCGGCGCCGTGTCCGTCCGGGAGGTGGAGCAGCATCACGTACCGGGTGGCTCGTTCGACCAGGGTGCCGATCGCAGAGTTCGAGGCGGTCGAGCCCATGATCAGGTCGCCCTCCCAGTGGCCCGGCACCGCCCGGTCTTCGACCTCGGGAGGTCGATCGGCGATGTTGACCATGTCAGGGATCTTCCCGCGCCGTGCCCCGACAGCCCGGCGGGTCTTGCGTAGTGCACGCCCGGTCCGCAGCCGTTTGTGCAGGTCACGGCGCAGCTCGCCGCGGCCCTGGACGTAGAGGGCCTTGTAGATCGTCTCGTGGCTCACCCGCATCTCCGGATCCTCGGGGAAGTCCATCTTCAACCGTGCTGAGATCTGCTCGGGCGAGTACTCCTCTTCCAACCCGGTCTGCACCTCACGATGCAGCCGGGGATGCGTAGCCAGCTTGCCGGCCCCGCTTCGTCTGGCCCGCCGATCGGCGGCGGCTTGAGCCACCGAGGCCTTGTAGCGGGGACGGCGGTCAGGAAAGGTCGTCGACCCGGCCACCAGCTCCCGGCCCACCGTGGCACGGTGACATCCCACCGCACGGGCGATCGAGGCGTTGGACTCGCCACTGGCCCTCAACAGGGCGATCTCCTCGCGCTGCTCGAAACTCAACCGAGGTCGCTGCACTGCGGGACGTGGCGATCGGGGCATCACCCCGCCACGCTCGACGAACCAGTTCCGGCCACCGTGCACCGACACGCCGACCGTCATGGCCGCCTCGGCCGGGGACAGTCCCGCACGAACCCGATCCCAGAACCGGTAACGCAACGACGTAGGGAACATCGGAGACGCCATCGACAACACCCACCCTCACAGTCGAGGTGTTGCATCCAGCCCTTGAAACCGCCACGGCGAAAGCGACCCTCACGCACCGCCGACCACGTCACCCACGGCCAAACCGACCCTCACGCACCGCCCCCAGGGGCGACCAGGAGCGTCAGCTGGCGCGGGTGGCGACGATGTCGGCGAACTCCTCGAGGGCGGTGCGGACCGGACCTTCGGGGACGGCGACGAGCTGGGCCTTGGCCTCGGCGGCGCGGGCGATGACGTACGCGCGGGCCTCGTCGACGG
>DATMCA010001285.1:0-9553 GCA_035559015.1 Umezawaea sp.
ACCGATTCCGGGAACCGCCGCTCCCAACACCGGGATCGCCCGGCCCGGCGACAACCTCGCCGCCATCTGCTACTCCCGCGACAACCGGGGTGAGTCCTGGATCCTCGTGCTCAACCGCAACGGCATCGCCGGCAGCCAGTACGCCAACACGGTCGGCTTCATTCGGGAGGACGCCACCTGAAACGAGTTCGCAGGCGGAATCGACTGTGGCGCCTCGTAACAGGCGCTGATCAGACACCAGGCAGAGACCGGCGTTCCAGCCATGGACATCGGTGGAACGCCGGGCACCGCAGGCCGCAGAGACCGTCGGCGGCTGTGACACGGACAGGGAACCTTCCGCGGTGTCGCGCTGCTGCCGGAGGTCGGCCACGGGCTGCCCGGCTCGACCCCGACGTCACCAACGTCATGGCCTCGTGCGACTAGTCGTCGGCGCCGGCGAATCCCACCCGGTAGGCCAGCACGACCGCCTGGACCCGGTCGCGCAGCTCCAGTTTGGTCAGGATGCGCGAAACGTAGGACTTCACCGTCTCGAAGCCGAGCCCCATCTCCTCGGCGATCTCCCTGTTGGACAGGCCACGAGCCATCAGCCGCAGCACCTCTCGCTCCTGAGGGGCCAACACCTCCAACGCACTGCCATCCGGCTTGGCGACGGCCGGGCGGACTCGGCTGGCGAACCGCCCGATGAGCCTCCGGGTCACGGCCGGCGCCAGCAGCGACTCGCCGTGGGCGACCGTGCGGACGCCGTTCACCAGCTCGGTCAGCGGGGAGTCCTTGAGCAGGAACCCGCTCGCCCCGGCGCGCAGGGCCTCGTAGACATACTCGTCGGTGTTGAAGGCCGTCACCACGAGCACCTTCGGCGGCCGGGCGGTGCCGGGCCGCGTGATCCGCCGGGTGACGTCGATGCCATCCGGTCCCGGCAGGTGGATGTCCATGACGACGACGTCCGGGCTCAGCCGTGCGACGGCTTCGACCGCGGCCGTGCCGTCGGCGGCTTCCCCGACGACCTCCATGTCCGGTTGCGCGTCGAAGACCGTGACGTAGCCCGTGCGGACGAGCTCGTGGTCTTCGCAGATCAGCAGGCGGATGGTCATGCGCCACCGACGATCGGGATCACCGCGTGCAGCCTGAACCGGCCGTCCGGCCGCTCACCGGCGGTCAGCCCGCCGCCGAGCGCCGCGACCCGTTGCCGCAGCCCGGCCAGGCCGCGCCCGCCGGCGAGCTCGTGGCGGACGCCCACGGAGATCGGCACCGGAGCCGCGGTGTTGGTCACCTCGACCTCGACCTGACTGTCCCGGTAGGAGGTGCGTACCTCGGTCGGCTGTCCGGCCGCGTACTTGACGGCGTTGGTCAAGCCCTCCTGCACCACCCGGTACACGGCCAAGGACACCTCGACGGGGAGTGCGCGCGCGGTACCGGTTTCGACGAGTTCGACGGGCTGCCCGGCCGTGCGGGTGCGCTCCACCAAGTCCCGCACGGTGCCCTGGACCGGTGCGTGCGGCGCGGACTCACCCGTGGCCTCCAGCACGTCGAGTTGGTGGCGAAGCTCGGCCAGGGCCTGCCTGCCTGCCCCACCCATCGCCTTGAGCGCCTTGACGACCCGATCCGGCGACTCGACGAGAAACTGCGTGGCGTCGGCCTGCACGACGATGGCGGTGACGTGGTGGGTGACCACGTCGTGCAGCTCCCGCGCGATGCGCGCCCGTTCCGCGGCAGTCGCGGCGGCCTCCGCCAACCGCCTGCGCTCGATCTCCGCCAACCGCCGGTGGCGCACGAACGTGCCCAGCACCCAGAACACCACGAAGATCAAGTAGAAGACCAGGAAGTCGGCCAACCGGTCAGGTGATCCGAACGCGGTCAGCACGACGCAGAGCCCGACGTGCGCGGCTGTCGCCACGGCGGCGACGGTGACCCGGCACCGCTCCAGGTGCGCACCGGCGGAATACAACGCGAGGTACACGGTCGCCGTGCTGAAGTGCGGCGGGTACGCGAGCGCCTCGTGGACCGCGAAGGCCGTGGCGATGATCGCCAGGCTCGCGACGGGTCGGGTTCTGCGCACGGCGAGCGGCAGCGTCTGCGCCGGCACGAGGCCAAGGGAAAGAAGGTCGGCGGGTCGCCGAGGCAGGTCACCGAACTCCGCGCCCATCGAGGCCAGCGCCGGTACGAAGGCCAGGACGGTGAACACCACGGCGAGCCACCGGTCCCACACCGCGGCGTCGCAGGCCTGCCACCACATCCGGATCGTCGCCGGCCACCGGCGGACCCACGTTGTCGGCATGGCGCAGAAGCCTAGTACCCCCGTGCGAGCTACCGACCGATGTCCTCGCGATGGGGAATCGCGCTGGTGCCCGTTCCTCCTAACCTTCCGTCATCTCAGCGACGCCGAGGAAGCGACCAGCGGTTCCACCCGCCTTCGCACTGCTCCCACGTGCGCGATCAGTCCGCCAGTGAAGGGAACACGACCATGACCTCCTCCCCCGACGACACGACCGGCGCGACCGCGAGCCACTCCGCGCCCTGGTCGCGGAGATGGCGCCTTCCGTTGCTGCTGGCGGCCACGCTGATCATCATGGCGGTCGCGCAACAGCTGACCGTGGCCCTGAACGATTCCGGTGCCGTCGACCTCGTGGTCGGCGTGGCCCTCGCGGCAGCGACCCTGTTCTGCTACGTCCGGTTGAGCAAGCTGGTCGAACGACGACAGCACGTGACCGAACTCCCCCGTGACCGGGCGGCATCCGGGCTGCTGGGGGGAAGCGCCATCGGCGCGGGTGCCTTCCTGGCCACGATGCTGGTCATCCTCGTGTTCGGCGGCTGGCACGTGGCGGAGGGCGATTCCCGGAAGTTCCTCGCGACACTCGGCATCATGGCCTGCGTAGCGGTCACCGAAGAAGTGGTGTTCCGCGGCGTGGTCTTCCGCATCGCCGAGGAGCGCTTCGGGACCTGGCCCGCCCTGGTGGTGTCGGCGGTGCTCTTCGGCGCGGTGCACCTGGCGGGAACATCCGAAACCGGCACGGGCGCGATGCTGTGGGGCGCCACGGCGATCGTCCTGCAGGGCGGCATCATGCTCACCGCCGCCTACATCGCCACCCGCGCCCTGTGGATGCCGATCGGCATCCACTTCGCCTGGAACGTCGTCGAAGCGGGCTTCGGCACGGCGGTGTCGGGGAAGTCGACTGGATTCGGCGGTCTGGCCAGCACCACCCTGTCCGGGTCGCCGGTGCTGACCGGCGGCTCCTTCGGTCCGGAAGCCGGTGTGGCCGGGATCCTGTCCTGCCTAGTCACCGCCGCGTTCCTGCTCGTCTTCGCCATCCGCTCCGGGCGGATCCGGCGTCGTGGCGGACGTCCGGGGGCAGGCGTCGCAACGGCCCGATGACACCGTGCGGTCACGACCGGCCTTGGCGCAGACCGTTCTGCGCGAGGCCGGTGCGACCCTGGTGCACGGTGGCGGCGGCGCACAGCACGACGACCGAGACGACTGCCCTGTAGCGGCATCGGGGTCCGCCGCCACTCGGACCCCGCGATCGGCGGGTCGGGGTGTCAGGCCGGCGGGATGGTGAAGATCAGGCCCTGGCTCATGGTCGAGCGGATGCCCTGCACGTCCTTGGTGACGACCTTCGCCCGGTGCTGCCTGTCGGGGGTCAGCCCGGTCAGCGTGACCTGCTTCTCGGTGACCAGGCCGATGTGCCCGCCGTCCAGGTACACCTCGTAGCCCAGGGTCGGGTTCCACCAGGAGGAGGCTTCCCAGGCCGGCGTCACGGACGTCGGGGTCGTCGAGACCACCCGCAACCCGCCTGGGCGCGGCGGCCGCTCGAAGACGGCGGCCTGCGACCACACGGTGCCCAGCAGGTCGTTCTGCGCCGGGTCGTGCGAGCAGGACGCGGTGACCGTGTCGAGAGGAGTGCCGTCGGCGCGCTCGGGGCGCAGCGTCAGCGCCAGGTCGTCCACGTGCGGGTCGTAGTAGCCCGGTGTGGTCAGGAACTGCACCGGAAAGGAACCCGCGGCCCGCACCGCGGTCCCCCCGGTGGTCGTCAGCCACGTGGGCGCGACGGTGAACGAGGCCTGGGTGGTCCGCGTCCCGTCCGGGCCCCGGCGGCCACCAGAGTTGCTACCAGGGACAAGGCGGTGATGCGGCGTGGGTCCCATTTTCGCGCAACTCTGCGTCCTCTCCGTGTTCACTCGACCACGGACAGCGTCCTGCACATCCACGTCGGCACGTGTCGACCATTCAGCCGCAGCGAGGTGGAGTCGATGTCCGAGCAACGCCGAACATCCCACGCCACAACGAATGCGCTCTCCATCAACCATCCACCGAACTGGACACCATGACCCGAACACTGCTCGCGGTGCACGCCCATCCCGACGACGAGTCGACCTCAACCGGCGGCGTCCTGGCCCACTACGCCTCGCTGGGCGTCCGAATCGTGCTCGTGACGTGCACGACCGGTGAGCTCGGCGACGCACCGGACGGCGCCAAACCGTTCACGCCCACACACGATCCCTCCCGGGTCGCCTCGCACCGGCTCGGTGAGCTGCGAGCGGCGTGCCGCGTCCTCGGTGTGACCGACGTCGAGCTGCTCGGGTACCACGACTCGGGCATCGCGGCGTGGGAGAAGCCTCGCGGTGCTTTCGTCGACGTGCCGGTGTCGGTGGCCGCGGAACGGGTGGCGGGGCTGATCGAGCACTACGAGCCGCAGGTCGTGGTGACCTACGACGTCGAGAACACGGCGCAGCACCGGGACCACCTGCACGCCGCACGGGTCACCTCGGCGGCGTTCGACCTGTCCGGAGTGGCGGCCAAGCTCTACTTCAAGGCGCACGGCAGGGCGTACTGGGAACGCGTGATCCGGGTGGCCGCTTCGGTCGGGATCCGCCGGGACGTGCCCGCCGGACTTGATGACGTCGACCGGCGCATCACCACGACCGTCGACACCCGCGCGGTCGTCGACCGCAAGCGCGCCGCGCTGCACCGCCACGCCTCCCAGCTCGACTCGTCGATCGCGGGCAGGCTGCCGGCGGCCGAGTTCGCCGAGGCGTTCGGCGTCGAGGACTACATCCGGGCACGGGACACCACGGGATCACCCGTCCCGGAAAGCGACCTCTTCGCCGGACTCGGGTGAGGCGCGGGAACCGGTGGTCTACGGCCTGGTCGTGGAGACGGTCGGGGCCTCGGAGTCCAGCAGCACCACGCGTCCGCTCGACCAACCAGCCAAGGACGGCCATCCGCTCACGCGGCAGCACCTCCTGCACCTCGACGTCGCGGGGGTCGACATCGCCATCGCGCGGGTGGCGTCCTGGATGGGGCGCAGGAGGACCGAGCGCCCGGACTCCGGTACTCCAGCGGTCCAACCCGAACTCGTTGGGAACGCTGTGGAAGACCGGCGCTTGCCCGAGGTGGCGGAGGAACCGCTCGTTCGGCCCGAAGACCATCGCCCGCAACGCCGAGAGCAGCCCGTTCCCGTCCGGGTCGTACGGTGATCCGCTGAGCGACAGCATTGAGACCACGCCACACGGATCGTGCCGTCGGTCCGGAGTGGAAGAACTCCGAGCCGCGAAGGACGCACCGAACCGGGTCGTGCCGGACTAGGCTCGGATGGAGATCGAGACTCTCCGACAGCCACGGTCAGCGCGGACCAGAGGGAGCTACCGAAGTGGTTGAGACGCACGACATCGTCCGCCCGCCCGCAGAACTCAGCGCGGCCCTCGCGGCCATCGGCAGCGCGACGGCCAGCGCCGAGCTCAGCCGCATGGGCATCCGCAGCGCCTTCATCCGAGGCCCGGTTTCGGTGACCCCCGGTGTGCGCGTGGCCGGCCCGGCGCTGACGTTGCAGTTCCTGCCGAAACGGGAGGACCTCTACCCCGTCGACGAGTACGCCGAGCCGGAGAAGCAGTTGCACCGGCACGTCATGTACCACGCCCAACCCGGCGACATGATCGTCGTCGACGCGCGCGGGGACATGGGCAGCGGCGTGTTCGGCGAGATGATGTTGACGTACTTCAAGGGCCGCGGCGGCGTCGGCGTGGTGGTCGACGGGTGCCTGCGCGACATCGGCGAGGCGAAGCAGCTCGGCCTCGGGCTGTGGATCCGGGGCGCCACACCGAACTTCCACGCGCAGACCGACATCGTCCCGGCCGCCGTCAACGTGCCGGTGGCGTGCGGTGGCACGCTCGTCGAGCCGGGCGACATCGTCGTCGCCGACGACGACGGGGCGGTCGTGGTGCCGGTCAAGCTCGCCCCCGCACTGCTGGCCGTCGCCCAGGAACACGCGGAGTGGGAGGAGTTCTCCCGGATGCGGCTGGCGGAGGGCGGCGACATGCGCCTGTACTACCCGCTGTCGGACGAGGCCCGGCCCGAGTACGAGCGGTGGCGGGCCGAGCAGGGCCCGGCCTGACGGGCGCTCTCAGCTCCACAGCCGGTCGTGGCTGGACTCCCCGTCCCAGTGCGTCGTCTCGGCGAAGAACACCGGGTCGCGCGGGTCGAGGTGGCGGCGCAGCAACTCCTCGTCGATGTCGCCGAACCCCAGTCCCGGCGTGTCCGGCACGGTGATGTGGCCGTTCTGGATCAGCGGCCGGGGCAGGTCGGTGACGAGGTCGCTCCAGAAGTCCACCTCGGCCGCGTGGTGTTCGAGCGCGAGGAAGTTCTCCGTCGCGGCGGCCAGGTGCACGCACGCCATCGTCGCGATCGGCGACGCCGCCAGGTGCAGCGCCATCGCGACCCCGCGCTCCTGCGCGTAGTCGCCGAGCCGCTTGGTCTCCGCGATCCCGCCCGCCGTCGCCGGATCCGGGTGCACCACGCGGATGGCCCCGGCGTCCAGCAGCGGCCGGAAGCCGTCGACCAGGTAGATGTCCTCCCCCGTGCACGTCGGGACGGCGACGGCCGCGGTGAGCTGGCGCCACTGGTCGGTCAGCTGCCACGGGATCAGGTCCTCGATCCACGCCAGGGTGAACGGTTCCAGCGCGCGGCCGATCCGGATGCAGGAGTCGAGGGCGATGTGCCCGAAGTGGTCGGCGGCGAGCGCGATGTCGTAGCCGACGACGGAGCGGACCGCGTCCACATAGGACGCCAGGTGGTCGACGCCCTTCGCGGTGACCTGGATGCCGGTGAACGGGTGCATCGTCGTCAGGTCCGCGCGGGCACCGGGTGGCGCGATCAGCGCCCCCGGCACGTCCCACAGCAGGTTGATGCCCACGTCCATCTTCAGCATCGTGAACCCGCGCTGCTTGCGCTCCAGCAGCCGGGCGCCCATCGCGTGCGGGTCCGGCATCGACGGTGTGTCCGCGTAGCAGCGGATCTCGTCCCGGAACCGACCTCCGATCAGCGCGTACGCGGGCACCCCGTACGCCTTGCCCGCGAGGTCCATCAGCGCCATCTCGACGCCGGAGACCCCGCCGCCCTGGCGGCCGTGGTGCCCGAACTGCTTGATCTTGCGGAAGATCTTGTCGACGTTGCAGGGGTTCTCGCCGACCAGCCGGCTCTTGAGGACGAGCGCGTAGGTGGCGCTGGCCTGGTCGCGCACCTCCCCGTAGCCGACCAGCCCCTGGTTGGTGTCGATCCTGATGATCGACGAGCGGAACGGCACCCCGGCCACGTTGGCCACCCGCAGGTCGGTGATGCGCAGGCTGCTCGGCCGGGACGCCGTCGCGACGTGCTCCTCGGTGATCGTCGGGCTCTCGCTCATCCCTTCACGGCCCCCGCGGTGAGGCCCTCGGTCAGGAACCGCTGCCCGAACCCGTACATGACCACGACCGGGATGCTGATCAGCAGCGAGGCCGCGGCCAACTGCCCCTGCGGCACGACGTCACCGAAGATCATCGACTGCATGCCGACGGGCAGCGTCTTGTAGTCGTCCCTGGTGATGAACACGAAGGCGAACAGGAACTCGTTCCACGCGTTGGTGAGCGTGAACAGCGCGACCGCGAGCAGGCCCGGCTTGGCCAGCGGCAGCACGATCCGGGTGAACGCCCCGAACCGCGTGCAGCCGTCGACCAGCGCCGCCTCCTCCAGGTCGGCCGGGATCGACTTGAAGTAGCCGACGAGCAGCCACGTCGCGAACGGCAGGGTGAACGTCGGGTAGGCGAGCACCAGCGCCCACAACGAGTCGTTGAGCCCGATCCCGCTCATCATCTGGTACAGCGGGATGAACAGCAACGCGCCCGGCATCACGTAGGTGAGCAGGATCGTCACCGTGAAGCTCTCCGAACCCCGGAACTTCAGCCGTGCCAACGCGTAGCCGGCCAGCGCCGCGCAGACCAGGGCGATCGCGGTGGACGCCACCGACACCAGGATCGTGTTGACGTACCAGGTGCCGAACGCCCTGCCCGTGAACAGGTTGGTGAACTGCTCGGTGCTCCACGGGGTCGGCCAGAGGTCGTTGGTGCGCGCGACGATCTGGTCGTCGGACTTGAAGGCCGTGATCGTCATCCAGTAGAGCGGGGCGAGCACGAAGCCCAGCAGGCCCACCAGCGCGATCCCGCTCCCGGTGCCGCTGACCAGGCGTGCGGCCAACAGGTTTCCCCGCGCGGCGAGCGCGGAGACGACCCGGCCGACGGCGGCCGCGAGCACCACGAACACGCCCAGCACGAGCGCGGCCTTCCACACGATGTGCGGCGAGGCCCAGACCAGGATGAGCGCCGAGACCACGACGATCACCCATGGCAGCGCACTGCGCTGAGCGGGGGTCAGCCGCCTGCGCCCCAGGTCTCGCGCGCTCGGCTGGTCGCTGCGCCGCATCATCCGCACGAGGATCACCACGAGGACGGCGACGACCGGCAGCATCACCAGCGTGACCGCCGCACCCGCGCCCAGTTGCAACTGCTGGATGGCCTTCGAGTACGCCACCATCACGTACGGGGCGGTCGCGTCCCCCGGCCCGCCCTGGGTCATCAGCCAGATCAGGTCGAAGTTGTTGAACGTCCAGATCGACGACAGCAGCACCGTCACGATCATGATGTTGCGCAGCCCCGGCAGCGTGATGTGCACGAAGCGCTGCCACGGCGAGGCGCCGTCCACCACCGCCGCCTCGTACAGGCCGCTGTCGATGGCCTTGAGCCCGGCGAGGAACGTCACGGTGAAGAACGGGATGCCCTTCCAGACGTTGACCAGGATGACCGCCGGCATGGCGAGCGCCGGATCGGACAGCCACTCCGCGGGCCACTTGTCGACGAGCCCGATCGCGGCGAGGCCGGGCCCGATCCCGGAGTCGGTGAGCAGCACGTTGACGCTGCCGAAGATCGGGTCGAACAGGGACCGCCAGGTGAAGGCCGTGACGACCGTCGGCACCACCCACGGCAGCAGGATCACCCCGGCGATGATCGCCCGGCCGCGGCGCATGTGGTGCAGCATCATCGCCGCGATGAGACCGAGGGTCACCTTGAAGATCTCGGCGTACGCGGTGAAGACGAACGAGTTGAGCACGCCCTTGTGGAACAGGGCGTCGTCGATGAGGGCGGTGTAGTTGTCCAGCCCGACGAAGACCGTCTCCGCACCGTGGCGCTCCGTGGCGCTGGTGACGATCGAGCTGAAGATCGGGTACAGGATGAGGCCCGCGACCAGCACCAG
>DATMCA010001286.1:0-2125 GCA_035559015.1 Umezawaea sp.
CGCACGCGGGGCAGCGCGTCCACCTGGCCGCTGCCCCACCAGGTTCGCGAGGTCCCGGGCGACCACTTCAGCGTTCTTGAAGAACACTCCGACAGCACCGCGGCAGCCATCGAGGATTGGATAGTGGGAACCGGCGATGAGTAGCGCACCGATCGCGACCGTCTCCCCGGCCAGGCACCCCGAGTGGGAACTCCTGCCCGCGGCGCAACAACCGGAATGGCGGGACCACTCCCGCCTCAACACCGTCCGGCGGGAGCTCGCCGGATCACCGCCGCTCGTCCACCACCGCGAACTGGTGGAGTTCGAGGGCGCCCTGGCTCGGGTGGCCCAGGGGCACGCCCGGCTCCTCCAGGTCGGCGACTGCGTGGAGAGCTTCGCCGAGTCGACCACCGCGCACACCCTGGCCAAGATCGAGACGGTCGACCTGCTGGCCGCGCGCCTGGCGCTGCGCACCGGCCAGGAGGTGGTCCGGGTCGGCCGGATCGGCGGCCAGCTCGCGAAACCGCGCTCGGCCATGACGGAGGTGGTCGACGGCATCGCCCTGCCCGCCTTCCGCGGCCACCTGATCAACTCCGAGAACACCACGGCCGTCGCGCGGGAGCACAACCCCGACCGGATGGTCATCGCCAACCGCTTCAGCCGCGACGTGCTCAACCTGTTGAGGCTGCGCCGGGAGGCGAGCGGCGACCCCACCGGGCCGTGGGCGAGCCACGAGGCGCTGGTGATCGACTACGAGAGCCCCCTGGTGCGCGTCGACCCGACGACGATGGAGGTCTTCCTCAGTTCGACCCACCTGCCCTGGGTCGGGGAGCGGACGCGGCAGCTCGGCGGAGCGCACATCGCCCTCCTCAGCTCCGTCCGCAACCCCGTCGGCTGCAAGATCGGACCGTCCGCGCGGCCCGACACCGTGGTCCGGCTCTGCGACCGCCTCAACCCCCATCGGCGGCCGGGCAAGCTCGTCCTGGTCGCCCGCATGGGCCGCAGCGCCGTGACCGAGGCGCTGCGCCCGGTCGTCCGCGCCGTGCGCCGCGCCGGTCACCCGGTCGTCTGGCTCACCGATCCCATGCACGGCAACACGATCCGCACGGCGACCGGCCTGAAGACCCGGACGCTGACCGACCTCGTGGCCGAGGTCCGGTCGTTCACCGAGGTGCTGGAGGACGAGGGCGTCCACCCCGGCGGCCTGCACCTGGAGACGGCGGCGGGGCCGGTGACCGAGTGCGTCGGCTCGTCCGTGCCGGACGAGGCGGCGCTGGCCCGGCGGTACGAGTCGCTGTGCGATCCGCGGCTCAACCCCGAGCAGGCCTTGGCGCTCATCGACTCCACGACCTGAGCCACCGGTGCGCCGGCGGGTCGTCCTCGGTCGGACGACCCGCCGACGCCCGGCACGGCGTGACGAGGAAGGCCCGTTCGCGCACCACCCCATCCGCACCCGTTCGCAGGAGAACAGCGATGAGCCACCAGCACGCCGCGGCGCACACGGGCAGGCGCTTCGACCCCGACATCCTGCGCACGACCTTCGGCCTCTTCCCCACCGGCGTCGTCGCCGTGGCCGCCGAGGTCGACCTCACCCTGGTCGGCCTGGCCGCCAGCTCCTTCACCACGGTGAGCCTGGACCCTCCCCTGGTGTCGTTCTCCATCGCCACCACCTCGAAGACCTGGCCCACCCTGCGCCGCGCGCGCCACATCGGTGTCACCGTCCTCGCCGAGCACCACGGCGCCGTCGCACGCCGCCTGGCGGGCCCGGCCGCGTCCCGCTTCACCGGCTTGGAGGTGGCGTTGAGCGACCTGGGCTCGGTGACCCTGCCGGACGGTCTGGCCCAGTTCGACACCACCATCCACCGGGAGGTGGCGGCCGGTGACCACACCATCGTCCTGCTCGAACTGCACGCGCTGCGGCACAACGACACCTCGTCGCCACTGGTCTTCCACCGCAGCGCGCTGCGCGGCCTCCCGAGCACCTGAACGCCTCGCGGCCGGGGATCCTGCCTACACCGCGATGGCGGAGTCCCGCGTGGACCGAACGTCGGGGAACGTCACCCCGGTGAGGTCTTCGGAGACGGCCCACAGCCGCCGCTGGACGGCCACCTCGTACGAGTCCGGGCTGGAGGTGACCAGCCGGGGG
>DATMCA010001287.1:0-3475 GCA_035559015.1 Umezawaea sp.
GTCGACGTGCTCCGGACCGTGCTGGAGATCATCGCAGAGCGCACCGGCTACCCCACCGACATGATCGAACCCGACCTCGACCTGGAGGCCGACCTCAGCGTCGACTCCATCAAGCGCACCGAGATCGCCGGCGAACTCGCCATCCGGCTCGGCGTCACCGCGGACCTGGAACAGCTCTCCCAGGCCCGCACCGCCGCCGCCATCACCGCCCTGCTGGGCGGCGGTGGAGCACCCGCGCCGAAGGCGGTCGTGGGCGCCGAGGCCGAGGCGGTGGTGATCGCCCCACAACGGCAGGTGATGACGGAGTTCGCGCTCCCGGCGGCCGTCGCCCCGGCATCGTTGGCCGGGCGGCGCTTCCTGGTCGTCGGCGACGGCGAGGAACTCGTGGCACGGCTCGGGGACCTGGGCGCGGAGGTCACCCGCGACCCGGCCGAGAAGGTCGACGGCGTGTTCCACCTCGACCGCGACACCGACCTGCCCGAGGCGTTCCCGCTGTTCAAGTCCTTGCTGGCCGGCGGTCCGCGGTGGCTGGTGGTGGCGGGACCCGGCGAAGGCCTGCGCGGGTTCACCCGCAGCGCGGCCAGGGAGTACCCGGACACGGCGGTGAAGGTCGTCGAGTTCGACGGGGAGGTCCTGGTGGACGCGCTGGTCGCCGAACTCGGGGCCACCGACGCCGAACCGGTCGTGCGGATCACCGAAGCCGGCCGGGTCGGGCTGCGGATGGTCGAGACCGACCTGGGGCTGCTCGGCAGTTCCGGGGCGGGCCCGGCGGGTGACGGTGCCGCCGAGGCGCTGGCGATCGGGCTCGACCGCGACTCCGTGGTGCTGCTGGTCGGCGGCGCGAAGGGCATCACCGCCCGCTTCGCCGCCACGCTGGCGAGCGCGAGCCGGTGCCGGGTCGAACTGGTGGGCCGCACCGCGCTGCCCGCCGAGGACGAGCCGCCCGCCATCGCGGCGGCCGCCGATCCGGCCGCCCTGCGCACGGCGCTGATCGCGAGCGGCCTGCGGGTCCCGGCCGAGATCGAACGGGAGATCGGCCGCATCGAGGCCGTGCGGGAGGTGCGCGACACCGTGCGGCGGCTGACCGAGCTGGGCAGCCGGGTGCGCTACCACTCCGTGGACATGCGGGACGGCGAGGCCGTGCACCGGACGGTCAAGGAGATCCACACCGAGCACGGCAGGCTGGACGGCGTCGTGTACGCGGCCGGGGTCATCGAGGACAAGCTGATCGCCGAGAAGACCGCCGAGTCGTTCGGCCGGGTGTTCGGCACGAAGGTCGACGGCGCCAGGACGGTGCTCGAAGCCGTGGACGGCCTGCCGAACGGGCCGCGGTTCGCGGTGTTCTTCGGCAGCATCGCCGCCGTGCTGGGCAACCGCGGCCAGTCCGACTACGCCTCCGCGAACGACGCCCTGGAGTCGTTGGCGCGCCGATGCTCCTACCGGGCGCTGACCGTCCACTGGGGACCGTGGGCGCCGACCGGCGTCAACAACGGCATGGTGACGCCGGAGCTGATGCGGTCCTACGCCAAGCGCGGCATCAAGCTGATCGACCCGGAGGAGGGCGCGCTCAGCCTGCTGCGCGAACTCGCCTGGGGCCCCGAGGCGCTGGACTCGGTGGTCTACACGGCTTCGGGCTGGTGACGGCGATGAGCACGCCCGTCGCGATCGTCGGCATGTCGGTCCTGCTGCCCGGCGCGCCCGACCTGGACACGTACTGGCGCAACATCACCAGCGGCGTGGACGCGATCACCGAGGTCCCGGCGGGCCGCTGGGACGCCGACTACTACGAGCCGGACCTGGAACGCCGGGCCGACCGGGTCTACTGCCGCCGCGGCGGTTTCGTGGACCCGCTGGCCGAGGTCGACGTCGTGAGCTTCGGGATCATGCCGAACTCCGTGGCGGGCACCGAACCCGACCAGCTGATCGCCCTGCACGTGGCCGCGGCGGCCATCGCGGACGCGGGCGGCGACACCCGGCTGCCGGTGGACCGCGAGCGCGTCGGCGTGGTGCTCGGCCGCGGCGGCTACCTGACGCCCGCGCTGGCCCGGCTGGACCAGCGCGTGCGCACGGCCCGGCAGCTCGTGCGCACGCTCGGCCAGCTCATGCCGGAACTGGGCGACGACAAGCTGGAGCAGGTGCGGCAGGCGTTCAGCGACCAGCTCGGCCCGGACTCCCCCGAGTCCGCGATCGGGCTGGTGCCGAACCTCGCCGCGTCCCGCGTGGCGAACCGGCTCGACCTGCGCGGCCCCGCCTACACCGTGGACGCGGCCTGCGCGTCCTCGCTGGTCGCGGTCGACCACGCGGTGCGCGAACTCGCCGACGGGCGCTGCGACGTGATGCTCGCGGGCGGTGTGCACCACTGCCACGACATCACGCTGTGGAGCGTCTTCACCCAGCTCGGGGCCCTGTCGCCGAGCCAGCGCATCCGCCCGTTCAACAGGGGCGCCGACGGCGTGCTGATCGGCGAGGGCACGGGTGTGGTGGTGCTGAAGCGGCTCGCCGACGCCGAACGCGACGGCGACCGGGTCTACGCGGTGATCACCGGGACCGGGGTGGCCAGCGACGGCCGCACCGCGAGCCTGGTCAACCCGGACACCGGCGGCCAGGTCCGGGCGATCCGCCAGGCGTGGCTCGCGGCGGGCACCGACCCGACCGCGCCCGGCTCGATCGGCCTGCTGGAAGCCCACGGCACGGCCACCCCCGCCGGTGACGCGGCCGAACTCGCCACGCTGGCCGAGGTCTTCGGGCCCGCGTCCGCGACGGACCAGCCGGTGATCGGCTCGGTCAAGTCCATGATCGGCCACACCATGCCCGCGGCGGGCGTGGCGGCGCTGGTGAAGGCCGCTCTGGCCGTGCACCACGGGATCCTGCCGCCCACCCTGCACTGCGACGACCCGCACCCGGCGTTGGCGACCACCCGGTTCCAGCCGATCGCCGAGGTCCGGCCGTGGGTCGGCGAGGTGCGGCGGGCGGGCGTGAACGCGTTCGGCTTCGGCGGCATCAACGCGCACGTCGTGCTGGAGCAGGCACCCACCAGCAGGCCCGGCCCGGCCGTGGTGCTGGAACCGGAACGGGTGCTGCGGCTGTCCGCGGCCTCACCCGGCCACCTGGCCGCGCTGCTCGACACCGACGACGCCACCGTGCTCGCCGCGAGCCTGGACGAACGGGAGGCCGCGACCGGTCCGACCCGGCTCGGGATCGTCGACCCCACCCCGAAACGCCTCGCCCTGGCGCGGAAGGCCGTGGCCAAGGGCGCGGGCTGGCGCGGTCGCAACGACGTGTGGTTCGCCCCGAAACCCCTGCTGGGAAACGGCGGCGGCAAGCTCGCGTTCGTCTTCCCCGGCCTGGAGGCGGAGTTCACGCCGTCCGTGGCCGCGCTCGCCCGCCGGTTCGGCCTCGACTGGCGCTCCGAGGCGCTCGTCGGCGACGTCGGCAGGCACGGCACGGGCGTGTTCCAGCTCGGCAGGCTCCTGGA
>DATMCA010001288.1:0-6931 GCA_035559015.1 Umezawaea sp.
GCCGGTCCACGTGACCTTCAGGCCGTCGGCCTGCACGTTGACGTCGGTCGGGACGACGTTGATCTCCGCGTGCGAAGCCGTGCCGTCGACGCCGATCTCCGTGCCGCCCCAGTTCTCCGGGGACCCGATGGCCGCCCGGTACGGGTCGACGTCACCGCGGTTGTAGATCTCCAGGTCCTCGGTCGCGTTGCCGCCACCGCCGCCACCGCAGCTCGCGGGGGACTCCTCGCCGAGCACGGGAACGGTGCTGCGCTGGCCGTTGGCCAGGCCGTAGCCCAGCTTGAACAGCGGGTCGTAGCCGGGGGTCTCCGGGTTCAGCGGGGTCTGGCAGGCCTCCTTGGGCCACGAGTAGCTGAGCTTGCCGGTGTAGCCCTTGCCGGTGTTGCGGCCCTTGACCAGCAGGTCCGCCACGCCGCCGCCCTCGGTGCCCGGCAGCCAGGCCGCCACGAAGGCGTCCGAGCGGTTGAGCTCCTTGTTGACGTACATCGGGCGGCCGGACACGTACACCGTGATGACCGGCTTGCCCTTGCCCGCGACCTTGTCCAGCACCGCGAGGTCACCGGGGTAGATCCGCGCCGCCTCCATCGTGCGGCGGAGGTCGCCGGTGCCCTCGGCGTACGGGGTCTCGCCGATCACGGCGATCACCGCGTCGAACGCGGCCGGGTCGACGCCGTCGGCGGTCTCGCTGAACGTCACGTTCGCGGTGCCGAGCGCTTCGCGGAGGCCACCGAGGATCGTGGTGCCGTTGGGGAAGTCCGCGTTGGTGTTGCCTGTGCCCTGCCAGGTCAGTGACCAGCCGCCGGTCTGGTTCTGGAGGCTGTCCGCGCTCTTGCCGACGACCAGCACCTTCGACCGCGACGACAGCGGCAGCACCCGGTTGTCGTTCTTCAGCAGCACCTGCGACTCGCGCACGGCCTCACGGGCCAGCTTCTTCGAGTCCAGGGCCCGCGCCGATCCGGCCAGTTCGCGCTCGGACGGCTTCGGGGCGGAGAACAGGCCGCTACGCAGCTTCACCCGCAGGATGCGGGTCACGGCGTCGTCGATGCGGGCCATCGGGATCTGGCCGCTCTCGACCTGCGCGATGGTGTTGGCGATGAACGCCTTCCAGTCGTTCGGCACCATCACGACGTCCATGCCCGCGTTGATCGCCTGCGGGCAGCTGGAGTTGGTGCAGCCGGGGACCTGGCCGATGCCGTTCCAGTCGGAGACGACGAGGCCGTCGAAGCCCATCTTCTTCTTGAGGATCTCGTCGATGGCCTTCTTGCTGCCGTGCAGCTTGCCCTCGGCGATCCCGAGGTCGGCGTTCGTCCAGCTGTTGAACGACACCATCACGGACTGGGCGCCAGCGGCGAGCGCGCCGTAGTAGCCCTGGCCGTGGACGTTGATCATCTCGGCCTCGGACGACGGGTTCACGCCCTGGTCGCTGCCCTTGAGGGTGCCGCCGTCACCGATGAAGTGCTTGGCGGTCGCGATGACGCCGTTCTCGCCGAGCCTGCGCGAGCTGCTCTCCTGGAGGCCCTTCACGGCCTCGTAGCCGTAGGCGCGGGTGATCCGCGGGTCCTCGGAGAAGCCCTCGTACGTGCGGCCCCAGCGGTCGTCCTTCACCACGGCCAGCGTCGGCGCGAACGCCCAGTCCTGGCCGGTCGCGCGGATCTGCTCGGCCGTCGCCTCGCCGATGTCGCGCACCAGGCACGGGTCCTGCGCGGCGCCGAGGCCGATGTTGTGCGGGAAGAGGGTCGCGCCGTACACGTTGTTGTTGCCGTGGACCGCGTCGATGCCCCACAGGACCGGGATCCTGGTCCGGGTCTCGACCGACGCCTGCCAGTAGGAGTCGGCGAGCGCCAGCCAGGCCTCCGGGGTGGCGTGCTTGTCCTTGTTCGGCCACGCGCCGCCGCCGTTGAGGACCGTGCCGATGAAGTAGTTCTTCACGTCCGCCGGGGTGATGGCCGTGATCTCCGGCTGGGTCATCTGGCCGACCTTCTCGGCCAGGGTCATGTCGGCGACCATCCTGGCGATCCGGCGCTCGTCGAACGGGTTCTTGTCGATCTTGCTGTCGACCTTGGGCCAGTCCTTGAGCGTGGGCAGCCTGTTCTCGATCCGGGCGCAACCGTCGCGATCCAGGTCGGGTCGTCCGACGACGGGTTGCCGGTTGCCGCCCTTCTCGGTGTCGGGTGCGGCGCTGGAGTACCCGGCGGTGGCGCCGGTGAGGAGCGACAACGTCGTCAGCACTCCCAGCGCACCGCGGCGTGCGCGTCTCCAACCGGTGGATTTGATCATGAGCTGTCCGTTCTCGTGGGCGGCAGGGCAGCCTGCTCCTTGCGGCGGTGAATCGATCCTGTCGTGGCCGCGCCACCTGCGTCAATGCTTTTGGGGGAGCGCTCTCTCGTGCCTGGATTCCCGGTTTTCGGCGTCTCAACAGGTCCACGAACGGTGCCCGACTTGTCCGTGTTCCTCAGCGGATCCACCCGGTCGTGCTCAGCTTCCTCTCACCTTCTCCGGGCAGACTGGTCAGTGCGGGAAAGGAGCCCCCATGAGCTTCATCGGATCGCTGCTCGGCACGGTGCTGCTGCTGTTCTGGTTGGTCATGCTGGTCCGGTTGGTCTTCGACTGGGTGGGGGTCGTCTCGACGAGTCCGGCCCCCGAGTGGACGAGCCGCGTCCGCAGCGTCAGCTGGTCGATCACCGAGCCCGTCATCGCCCCCGTCCGGCGCGTGCTGCGCCCGGTCCGGGTCGGCGGCGTGTCCATCGACCTGGCGTTCACCGCGGTCCTGGTCGGGGTACTGGTACTCCGGACCATCGTCACCGCCGTCTTCTGAGAGGGACCATGGAGCTCACCAAGTTCGGCCACGCGTCGGTCGCGCTGGAGCGCGACGGGCGCAAGCTCGTGCTCGACCCCGGCGCGTTCACCGACGCCTCCGCGCTGGACGGGGCCGAGGCCGTGCTGATCACGCACGAGCACGTCGACCACTTCCTGGAGGAGCGGATCCGCGCAGCCTTGGCCGACGTGCCGGGCCTGGAGGTGTGGACCAACCCGACCGTCGCCGCCGCCCTGGAGGGCTCGGGCCCGCGCGTGCACGCCGTCGGCGAGGGGGACGCGTTCACCGCGGCCGGGTTCGACGTGAAGGTGTTCGGCGAGTGGCACGCCGTCATCCACCCGGACATCCCGATCGTGCGCAACGTCGGCTTCCTGGTGGACGACACCGTCTTCCACCCCGGCGACGCCCTGATCACGCCCGACGTGCCGGTGGACACCCTCCTGCTGCCCGCGCACGCGCCGTGGTCGCGCATCGCGGACCTCGTCGACTACGTGCGGGAGGTCAAGCCGGTCCGGGCGATCGGGGTGCACGACGCCCTGCTGAGCGAGATCGGTCTCGGCCTGGTGGCCCGGATGCTCGGCGACGGCGGTCCGGGGACCGGCGCGCCGTACCAGCGGGTGGCCGTGGACGAGCGGGTGAGCGTGGGCTGATCAGGCCGCGCGGACCTCGCCGTTCTCCAGCGCGGTCCGCAGCGTGTCCAGGCCGCGGCTGGTCTGGCTCTTCACCGTGCCCGCGGTGACGTCCAGCGCCGCCGCGGTCTGCTCGACGGTCATGTCGAGGTAGTAGCGCATCAGGATGGTGGCGCGCTGCCTCGGCGCCAACCCCTCCACGGCCTCGCGCAGCACCAGGCGGGCGGCGTGGTCCGTCTCGTCCCGCGGCAGGTCCTCGTGCGTCGGGTGGAGGTCGACGCGCTTGGCCCAGCCGGTGCGGCGGTCACCGATGTAGGTGCGCAGGATGATCGTGCGCACGTAGGCGTCGAGGTTCTCCACCGACCGCAGGCGGTGCCAGTGCGCGAACAGCTTCGCCTGCGAGGTCTGCACCAGGTCCTCGGCGTTGTGCCGGTCGCGGCACAGGCGGAGCGCGACCCGGAACATCCACGGTCCGCGCGACCTCACGTACTCGACGAAGCTCACCCGCTGCTCGGTCCTCATGCACCTACTTGACCGGTGGGGCTCCTTGCGTTGCAGACCCCCGCGACCCGGGACCGGGGCCACCCACCGATCCGGCGCACCGCACGGGAGGTCCGACTACCCGGTCTTCTTGCCGCCACCGGCCTTCGTGCCGTTGGGCGCGACGGCGAACCAGGCGTCCTCCAGCGCCTGCCCGGAGACCTGGCCCGGCACCCGGTCGTCGGTGAAGCGGTACGCGGGCCAGCCGCCGACGGTCACCTGCCTGCCGCCGTCAGGGCGCAGGACCGTGTCGAGGAAGGCCCCGTCGAGGTTGCGGAACGCGATCTCGTCCAGGACCAGCACCGGCCGCCACGTCGTCGCGCACTCACCGGTGCAGACGGAGACCGACGGGCTCGCGGTGTCCCGGTCGTAGCGGTAGAGGGTGAACCCCTCGCCGTCGACCACGACGTCGCCGAGCAGCGGGTTGCGCCCCAACTGGACCGTCGTCGGCGGTGTTCCCCGCCTGAGTTCGGGCTCGGGTACCGCGGTGGAGTGCGTGGTGGTGGTGCACGCGGTGAGCGCGCCGCACAGGAGCAGCGTCCGGACCAGTCCTGTCCTCACGTCGGGCCTCCTTCGCGTCGAGGGCCGTACGTCGGACACGGGTCTGATCGCCGGGAGGTTCAGATGAGACTCGGTGGTGACCCGAATAGCCGATGTCCTCGTGCACCGGGGAGTGCCTACCGTCGCCTTTGCTCGGTCACGAGCGCGGAACCCGAGGAGCTCCCATGACGACCGTCCGGCTGCCCCCGGAGTTCCGCACCGCCGAGGACGTCACGCGCTGGTGCCACGCCGTCGTCGGCGCGGCGCTGCGGGCCGAGGTCGACCTGATGCCCGGCTCGATGCGGCTGATCGCCGGTTACCACTTCGGCTGGGTCGACCGGCACGGTGATCCGGACGTGGGCCGACCCGGCAAGGCGATCCGCCCCGCGCTGGTCGTGCTCGCCGCGAAGGCCGTCGGCGGCGACCCGGAGGCCGCGGTGCCCGCCGCGGTCGCGGTGGAGCTGGTGCACAACTTCTCCCTGCTGCACGACGACGTGATGGACCGGGACCCGGTCCGCCGCCACCGCCCCACGGCGTGGACGGTGTTCGGCGAGTCGCCCGCGATCCTCGCCGGCGACGCCCTGCTGGCCATGGCGCCGAGGGCGCTCGCGCGGGGCACGACGCCGAACGCCGCCACGGCGGCGGAGTGGCTGACCGACGCGGTCCTCGACCTGTGCGAGGGCCAGCACGCCGACCTGGCGTTCGAGACCCGCACCGACGTGGACCTCGACGAGTGCGTCCGGATGGCCGAGGGCAAGACCGGCGCGCTGCTCGGCCTGTCGTGCGCGCTCGGCGCGCTGGTGGGCGGCGCGACCCCGGAGCGGGCGGGACGGCTGCGCTCGTTCGGCCACCACCTCGGCCTGGCCTATCAGCTGGTCGACGACCTGCTGGCGGTCTGGGGCGACCCGGCCGTGACCGGCAAGCCCGTCGGAGCGGACCTCGTGCACCGCAAGAAGTCGCTGCTCGCGGTGGCGGCGCTGACCTCGGGCTCCCCGGCCGCCGTCGAACTGGCCGACCTCTACTCCCGCGACCGCGCGCTGGACCCGGACGAGGTGCCGAGGGTGACCGCGCTGATCGAACGCACCGGCGCCCGCGAGTGGGCCCGGTCGCGGGCGGCCCAGGAGATGGCCGACGCCGCGGGGCACCTGGAGGCGGCCGACTGCGACCCCGCCACCTCGGAGACCCTGCTGGAGGTCGCCGGGAAGATCATCGGGAGGGACCACTGACGGTCCGTGGACCGGTCGGTTCGGAAATTTGCTCATTTCGTGACGAATCGATGAACCGGCCGCGACAGGTGTCCGTATGCCTCGTCAGGAGACCCAGGAGGCCATGGATGCGCGCCCGCTTGCTCGTCGTCGCGGTGATCGGTTTGATGATGTCGTTGTCCGGTTGTTCGTCGCTGCTCGGTGATTCGGCGGCGTCCACCGCGGGGGCGAACGACGCGGACATAGTGTTCCTCCGCGACATGCTGCCCCACCACCAGCAGACGCTGGAGATCAGCGGGCTGGTCGGGACGCGCTCCAAGAACCCCGCCGTGGTCGAGGTGGCCAACGCGATCACCGCCGAGGGCAGCGCCGAGATCGACAAGATGAACGGCTGGCTGACCGAGTGGAAGGTCGGCGTCACCGATAGCGGCCACCAGGCCCACGAGATGGTCGTGGCCCCCAAGGACGTCTCCGTGCTCGGTGGCTACACCGGGCCGCAGTTCGACAAGCAGTGGTCGCCGCTGATGGTGCGCCACCTCCAGGACGGCATCAAGATGGCGCAGGCGGTCGAAACCGCTGGTACGCACGCTGGCGTCAAGGCGTTGGCGAAGGAGATGATCACGGTCCAGACGGGCCTGGTCACGAAGATCGAGGGCACCGGAGCCGCTGCCTGACCCGGAACTGAAAAAAGTTCTGATCCGAGTTGAACCGCTCTCCGACGCCGTACGTAGGCTTCGGTGTCGGAGTTGTACGAGAACGGCGTACCGCGGTTCACGACGAAGATGGGACCAGTCATGCGACCGATTCGCCGGACCACGTGGTCCAACCACGGGGACTTCACGAGTCAGTCGGGGGTGGAGGGGGTTTGAGACCCAACAAGCCGAACCCTCCTGTCCTGCTCACCACCTCCCACAAGGTGGCGCAAGGACGTCTGTCGGACTTCTCGGTCGGGGCCAGGGGGCTGGTGAGCGCCGCGCAGCGGTCGCCCGGCTGCCTCGGTGGCTCGATCTCGGGTTCGCCGGACGACGACCGGATCTGGCAGATCGTCTGCCGGTTCACGGACGAGGCCGCCGCGGACGCCTGGGCGCGCTCGTCGTCCAACGCCCGCTGGGGCCGGTACATGCAGAAGTACTCGATGCAGATCGGCGTCACGTTCACCAACGGCATCACGCCGCTGGACCAGTCGACCGCGCAGTCGATGT
>DATMCA010001289.1:0-18851 GCA_035559015.1 Umezawaea sp.
GGACCGTGGAGTACGAGCCGGGGCCCGCCTTCTCGTCGGCGTGCCGGAACGGCTGCGTCGCGCGCATCGGCGTGCCGGTCACCTCGCCGGTGGTCGGCAGGATCGGCAGGTCGCCCTGGATCGGGCAGCCGACGCCGGACAGGTGCGTGACGCTCAGCCCCGTCGTGGCCGTGTCGCCGTACTCGTACCCGCCGCCGGAGGGCCGGGACGTCGTCTCCGGGCTCCAGCTCAGCATCCCGAACGGGGCGACCGCGCCGGGGAAGGTGTTCACCGACCCGACGTGTTCGCCTCCGCTGCCGGTGCCGATGAACGGGTTCACCAGCTCGGTCGGGTTCGTCACGAGCTCCGGATCCGGTTGCGCCACCGCTGGGACGCTCAGCGCGGCCGCGGCCAACGCGAGCGCGGAACACAAGGTCGGAATTCGTAACGCCATGGAAGCCCCCGGAGCGTTGACAACGTTGTCAATAGGCCGTCGAACAATGCGCGAATGCGCTTTATAGCGTCGTCAATTAGTCCAGTGCCCGGACTAATTCATCCTGTATAGCGCGTGGTCCAGACAACGTCAAGCGGTCTGACGACCGGAAATTTCTTGCGGAGCAGTGGGCATTGGGCCGGGCGGAGCAGTGCTCGGCGTCATCGGTCCTTTAACGCTGGGCGGCAAACTAATAACTACTCCATTAGTGGGACATGGGGACGTGAACTGTTGCTTGTGCGGGACCGGCTGAGCCTTAATTCACGGGTCGTTACCCGCAAAAAACCGACAGTTAACAAGCATTCGAGTGGCGCGATTCGTTGATCCGACCGACTAACCGGCGGTGACCGTGCACCTTTCCCCAGTCCTCCGATCTCTGGCCTCGGCACAGCCCGCGGACCAGGCCGCCGTGCGCCGGAGCAACCTCGCCCTGGTGCTGCGGCACCTCGGTGCGCGCGGCTCCCGCTCCCGCGCGGGCATCGCGGCCGACACCGGGCTGAACAAGGCCACCGTGTCGAGCCTCGTCGCCGAACTGGTCGACCGCGGCCTGGTCCGCGAGGGCGAGCTGGACCGGGCGGGCGCGGTCGGCAGGCCGGGCAAGAGCGTCGCGCTGGACGGGCGGTGCGTCGGCGGGATCGGTGTGGAGATCAACGTCGACTACCTGACCGCCATGGTGCTGGACCTGACCAACACGGTGCTCTTCGAACAGCGGGTGGCGCTGGACGTGCAGGCGCTGCCGCCGGAGGACGTGCTGGACGCCGTGGCCGAGCTGACGTCCCGCGCCATCAGGGAGTGCGGGCGCCGCGACGTGCTGCCGGTCGGCGTGACCGTCGCGCTCCCGGCGCTGGTCGACGTGGCGGCCGGGGTCGTCGCGTTCGCCCCGAACCTGCACTGGCGGGACGTGCCCGTGGTGCGCGGCATGACCGAACGGCTCGCCGGCCTGCTCGCCGCGCACCCGATGCCGATCCGGGTCGCCAACGACGCGAACCTCGCCGCGCTCGGCGAGCACGCGATGGGCGGTGTCGCGGGAACCGCCGACCTCGTCTACCTGACCGGCGAGATAGGCGTCGGGGCCGGGGTGATCTCCGGCGGGCGGCTCCTCGGCGGCGCGGAGGGGTTCTCCGGCGAGGTCGGGCACATCCAGCTCGACCCGGCGGGCCACGAGTGCGGCTGCGGCCGCCGCGGCTGCTGGGAGACGCTCGTCGGGATGGCGGGCATGCTCCGGCTCGCGGCGGACGCCGACGACCCGGTCAGTGACCCGGCGCTCGACCTCGAACAGCGGCTCGACCTGATCCGCCGCCGAGCGGAGACCGGTGACCGGCGCACGCTCGACGCGCTGGCGGAGGTCGGCACCGGACTCGGTGTCGGTGCCGCGATCCTGGTCAACTTCGTCAACCCGCGGGTGGTGGTCCTCGGCGGCTACTTCGCCGGCCTCGGCCCGTACCTGCTCGGCCCGATGATGGCCGAGCTGCGGGCCAGGGTCATCGCGCCGGACGTCGGCGGCTGCCGGGTGGAGCTGTCCACGCTCGGGTTCGCCGCCGCGTCGCGGGGTGGCGCGAACGTGGCGCTGGAGGCGGTCTTCGACGATCCGGCGATCGTGCCGGTCCGGTCCTTGGTGGGGAGCAGTCGGTGAAGGACTTCCTGAGGCAAAAGGCAATCCGATCGTCCTCTTCGGACACTCGACGGGTACTCGTCCTGGTCCTGGTCGCCCTGCTCGCCATCAGCGGCGGTGCGACCTCCGCGCTCGCGCAACCGCGGGCCCTGCACGCCGAGTTCAGCGCGCTCGTGTTCAGCAAGACGGCCGGGTTTCGACACGACTCGATCCCCGCGGGCATCGCCGCGATCCAGGGCCTCGGTCGCGACCACCACTTCGACGTCGTCGCGACCGAGGACGCGGGGGCGTTCACCGACGAGAACCTGGCCAGGTTCCAGGTCGTCGTCTTCCTGTCCACCACCGGCGACGTGCTGGACGCCGCGCAGCAGGCGGCGTTCGAGCGGTACGTCAAGGGTGGCGGCGGGTTCGCGGGCGTGCACGCCGCGTCCGACACCGAGTACGACTGGCCCTGGTACGGCGAACTGGTCGGCGCGTACTTCAAGCAGCACCCCGCGCCGCAGCAGGCGACCGTGAAGGTGGAGGACCCGGCGCACCCGTCGACGGCGGGCCTGCCGAGCCGGTGGAGCCGCACCGACGAGTGGTACGACTTCCGCACCGACCCGCGCGGCACCTCGCACGTGCTGGCGTCGCTGGACGAGAAGACCTACACCGGCGGCACGATGGGGGCGGACCACCCGATCTCCTGGTGCCGCGACCTCGACGGCGGCCGGTCCTGGTACACCGGGATGGGCCACACCGCCGAGTCGTTCTCCGACCCGCTGTTCCTCTCGCACCTCCT
This sequence comes from Umezawaea sp., assembly GCA_035559015.1. GTDB lineage: Bacteria > Actinomycetota > Actinomycetes > Mycobacteriales > Pseudonocardiaceae > Umezawaea. Next base: position 2,866 of record DATMCA010001289.1, read on the forward strand.
GGGCGGCCTGCGCACCGCGGCGGGTGTCGACCCGGCCGACTGCGCCGCCGACCTGGACAGCGGGTTCGAGAAGGTCACCCTGGACGACAACACCTCCAACCCGATGATGCTGGAGGTCGCGCCCGACGGCCGGGTCTACTACGTCGACCGGCTCGGCGAGATCAAGGTCATCCGCCCCAACGGCGGCGGTCTCGCGGCGGTCGGGCGGCTGGACGTGTTCACCGCCAACGAGAGCGGCCTGCTCGGGATCGCGCTCGACCCCGACTTCGCCACCAACCGGTGGGTGTACCTCTACCACTCGCCGGTCGGCGTCGCGGTGGACCGCCTGTCCCGCTTCACGATCCGGGCCGACGACACGCTCGACCCGGCCAGCGAGAAGGTCGTGCTGGACGTGCCGGTGCAGCGCGAGGAGTGCTGCCACCACGGCGGTGGCATGGCGTTCGACCGGACGACCGGTGACCTGTGGCTGGCCAACGGCGACAACACCAACCCGTTCGCCTCCGACGGCTACACGCCGATCGACGAGCGCTCCGGACGGTCCACCTGGGACGCCCAGCGCACCTCGGGCAACACGAACGACTTGCGCGGCAAGGTGTTGCGCATCCACCCCGAGGACGACGGCACCTACACCGTGCCCGCGGGCAACCTGTTCCCGCCCGGCACGGCCAAGACCCGGCCGGAGATCTACGCGATGGGCTTCCGCAACCCGTTCCGCGTCGGCGTGGACCCGAAGACGCACAAGCTGCTCGTCGCCGACTACGGGCCGGACGCGGGTACCGCCTCGCCGACCCGCGGCCCGGAGAACACCGTCGAGTGGACGATCCTCAACGGCTCCGGCAACTACGGCTGGCCGTACTGCGTGGGCAACAACAAGCCCTACGTGGACCACGACTTCGCCACCGGCGCGCCCGGTGCCGCGTTCGACTGCGCCGCGCCGAAGAACGCCTCGCCCAACAACACCGGGCTGACCGACCTGCCGCCCGCGATCGCCGCGACGGCCTACTACCACTACAACCCCGATCCCGCGTTCCCCGAACTGGCGGGCGGCGCGCCGATGGCGGGCCCGACCTACCGGTACGACCCGGAACTGATGTCGGACCGCAAGTGGCCCGCGTACTGGGACGGCAAGGCCGTCTTCGGCGAGTGGACGCAGGACGACCTGTACTCGATGCAGCTCACGCCCGACGGCAGCGAACTCGTCGACGTCAACCGGATCTTCCCGTCGTACGGCTTCAAGAAGCCGATGGACTTCGAGTTCGGACCGGACGGCGCGCTGTACCTGATCGAGTGGGGCTCCGGGTTCGGCGGCGACAACACCGACTCCGGGATCTACCGGATCGACTACGTGCGCGGCAACCGCGAGCCCACCGCCAAGGCGAGCGCGGACAGGACCAACGGCCCGGCACCCCTGGAGGTCCGGTTCTCCAGCGACGGCTCGCGCGACCCGGACGGCGGCGAGATCACCTACGCCTGGGACTTCCAGGGCGACGGCACGGTCGACTCCACCGAGGCGAACCCCGTCCACACCTACCCGGCTGCCGGCAACTTCACCGCCACGCTCACGGTGACGTCCGCGGGCGGCAAGTCCGCCAGCGCCAGCGTGCCGATCACCGTCGGCAACACCGCGCCGACCGTGGAACTCACGCTGCCGCCCAACGGCGGGCTGTTCGAGTTCGGCGACCAGATCCGGTACGCCATCACCGTGACCGACCCCGAGGACGGCACGATCGCCTGCTCCGAGGTCGGGCTCCAGGCGATCCTCGGCCACGACTCGCACGGGCACCCGCTCGACCAGTACAGCGGCTGCGAGGGCACGGTCCGGACGACGCTGTCGTCCGGGCACAGCGACGGCGACGACATCTTCTACGTGCTGGAGGCCTCCTACACCGACCACGGCGGCGTGGACGGCGCTCGGCCGCTGACCGGTCGCTCGCAGGTCGTGCTGCACACCAAGCGCAAGGAAGCCGAGTACTTCACCACCACCGGCCGGGTCGCGGGCGGCACGGGCACCGGCGGTGCCGGCGTGGTGCCGGAGACCGCGTCCGACCCGCAGGGCGGCGGGCAGGACATCGGCAACATCGAGGACGGCGACTACTGGACGTTCGACCCGATCAGCCTGTCCGGCATCGACGGCGTGCGCTTCCGGGCCGCGTCCGGTTCGGGCGGCGGGCGGATCGAGGTCCGGGCGGTCACCGGCGACGGTCCGCTGCTGGGCACCGTGGACGTGCCCGCCACCGGAGGCTGGCAGAGCTACCGCGACTTCGAGGTGGCCCTCGGACCGCCGCCCACCCTCAGCGGCCCGCTGTTCTTCGTGGTCCGCAAACCAGGCGGCAGCAACGACAACGGCGGCCTGCTGAACGTGAACTGGGTCGACTTCCTGGGCAAGGGCGTCACGCTCAACCAGCGGCCGGACGTCACCGCGACCGCCACCCCGGCGAGTGGCACGGCCCCGCTGGCGGTGGCCTTCCACGCCACCGCGACCGACCCCGAGGGCGACACCCCGCTCACCTACGCGTGGGACTTCGGCGTCACGGGCGCACCGAAGCCGACGACGGCGGACGCTGAGTACGCGTACCAGCAACCGGGCGACTACGACGCCTCGGTGACCGTGACCGACGCCAAGGGCGCGGCCCGCACGCGGCACGTGCACGTCGTCGTGGACGGCGCCGGGCCGGGTTGCCTCTCGGGCAGGTCCGACGCGTTCGGCGACGCGCAGCTCGACCGCGCGCGGTGGTCGGTCGTGCGGGAGAACCAGGACCTCCGGCTCTCGGGCGGGGCGCTGCACGTCCCGACCGCGCTCGGCGAGATCTACGGCAGCGACAACAGCACCCCGGTGCGGAACCTCGTCGTGCAGCCCATGCCCCCCGGTCCCTGGCAGGCCACCACGAAGGTGAGCCTGGTCGCCCGCGACGCCTACCAGCAGGCCGGTCTCGTGCTCTACGGCGACGACGACAACTACGCCAAGATGGTCCTCAGCGCCACGGGCACGAACGACGCGGCGAGCAGGCGGTTCCAGTTCATCCGCGAGGAACAGGGCGTGCCCAACGAGGTCGGGGACTCCAACACCCCACCGCTCGGCGCGGCCTACCCGGACACCGCGTACGTCCGGTTCGTCAGCGACGGCACGAAGCTCACCGCCGCGTACTCCCGCGACGGCGCCGCGTGGACGTCGATGCCGCAGGCGGACAAGCTGATCGCGGGCATCCCGAACCCGCGGATCGGGCTGATGTCGTTGGCCAGCACCGGGAACCGGCCGGTGGTCGACGCCGCGTTCGACTGGTTCCAGCTGGAGCAGGGCGCGCCGGGCGCCGACGAGTTCGACGGCTCGTCGCTCGACGCCTGCCGGTGGGACACCGTGGTGCGGCCCGATCCGGCCGCCACGCGGGTGACCGGCGGGAACCTGGAGATCGACACCAGTCGGGGGGACATCTTCGGTGGGGACAACTCCGCGCCGAGGAACTTCATCCTCCAGACGCCGCCCGCCGGTGACTGGACGCTGGACACGAAGATCGACGGGAGCGCGTTCGGTGAGGCCTACCAGCAGGGCGGCCTGATCGCCTACACCGACGACGGCGACTACGTGAAGCTCGACCACGTCACCAACAACCAGCCGGGACAACCGGTGAGCAGGCGGATCGAGCTGCGCAGCGAGATCGGCGACGTCGTGCGGGACCCGCAGCCGGAGATCGGCGCGAGCCAGGGCGTGTGGTGGCTGCGACTGTCCAAGCAGGGCACCACGTTCCGCGGGTACGCCTCGGCGGACGGCGTGGCGTGGACGGAGGTCGGCACGGTGGCCAACACCGCCGTCGGCTCGGCGAAGGTGGGCCTCTACGCCTTCGGCGTCGGGCAGACGGTGTCCAAGACCGCGAAGTTCGACTTCTTCCACCCGACCTGGGGCCAGGCCGCGGACACGACCCCGCCGGTCACGACCGCCACCACCGACCCGGCGACGCCCGGTCCGGCGGGTTGGTTCACCGGCCCGGTCTCGGTGGTGCTCACCGCGACCGACGACCGGGAACCCGGCCGCACCGAGTACGCGGTCGACGGCGGGGCCTGGTCGCCCTACACGGTTCCCGTCGCGGTCGCGGAGGGCGCCCACACCATCGGCTACCGGTCCGTCGACAAGGCGGGCAACGTCGAGACGGCGAGGACGCTCGACGTGCGGGTGGACACGGTCGCGCCGTCCACCAGGGCCGCGTTCGCCGAACCCGGCGACGGCGGGTGGCACCGGGGCGCGGTCCCCGTGACGCTGACCGCGACCGACGCGGGCTCGGGCGTCGAGGCGGTGGAGTACGCGCTGGACGGCGGGCCCTGGACGGCCTACACGACACCGGTCGACATCACCGGGGACGGCACGCACGCGCTGCTGTACCGGGCGAAGGACCGCGCGGGCACCGTGGAGGCGGACAAGGCCGCCACGGTGAAGATCGACGGCACCGGGCCGACGCTGCTGGTCTCCGGGATCGCCGACGGGCGGATCTACGGCGACAGCCAGGACCTGCGGATCTCCTGGCAGGCCGTGGACAGCACGTCCGGCGTGCGGACCACCGTCGGCAGGCTGGACGGCGAGGTCTTCCGATCCGGTGCGCTGCAACCGCTGTACGAGCTGCCGCTGGGGATCCACCGGCTGGTGGCCGAGGCGACCGACCAGGCGGGCAACCGGACGACGAAGGAGATCGCGTTCGGCGTGACCACGTCCAGCCGGGACGTGGCGAACCTGATCACCCGCTTCCAGGTGACCGGGTGGCTCAGCCAGGCCGACGCGAACACGTTGCAGGCCCAGCTCACCAAGGTGCGCAAGGCCGAGGCGAACGGGAACGACGCCAAGACCACCGCCGAGCTGCGGACGTTCCGCGCGCTCGCCGTCGTCCAGGTGCCCGAGGTCGGCGGCGTGCTCGTGCGCGACACCGACGCGCTGATCGCCGCCCTGTCCGGACCGCTGCCCGCACTGCGACAGGAGTAGGACCATGGCCAGGACAGGGGTGTGGTTCATCGGGGCCCGCGGATCGGTCGCCACCACGGCCGTCGTGGGGGCCGCGGCGGTGCGCGCGGGCGCGGCGCCGCCGACCGGGTGCGTGAGCGAGCTGCCGGACTTCGCGGACGTCGGGCTGCCCGCGTGGTCGGACCTGGTGTTCGGCGGGCACGACGTCGTGGACACGCCGCTGGTGAAGCGGGCCGAGCAGCTCGTGCACGGCGGCGTGGTCCCCGCCCGGCTGCCGACCTCGTGCGGAACGACCTGCTCGCCGCCGACGGGGAGATCCGCTCCGGCGCGTCGGGCGACCCCGCGCGACTGGGCGCGGACATCGAGTCGTTCCGCGGGCGCAACGGGCTCGACCGGGTGGTGGTGATCAACGTGGCCACCACCGAGGCGCCGTGCCCACCGCACCCGGCGCACCGGCGCCTGTCCGATCTGGACGGAGCGCTGGACTCGCTGCCACCGAGTTCCCGGTACGCCTACGCCGCCATGCGGGCCGGTTGCGCCTACGTCGACTTCACGCCGTCGACCGGGGCGTGGCTGCCCGCGCTGGACGAGCTGTCCCACGTGATGGGCGTGCCCTACGCCGGACGGGACGGCAAGACCGGCGAAACCCTGCTGCGGTCCGTGCTGGCGCCGATGTTCGCCCGCCGCGCCCTGACCGTGCTGTCCTGGTCGGGCACCAACCTGCTCGGTGGCGGTGACGGCGCGAACCTGGCCGACCCCGGCCCGGCGGCGAGCAAGAACGCGGCCAAGCAACGGGTCCTGGAGGGCGAACTGGGCCACCCGGTCGACGGGCGGGTGCACATCGACCACGTCGCCGCGCTCGGCGACTGGAAGACCGCGTGGGACCACGTGCTGTTCGAGGGGTTCCTCGGCGTCCGGATGAGCCTCCAGGTCACCTGGCAGGGCTGCGACTCCGCGCTGGCCGCACCGCTGGTGCTGGACCTGGCCCGGTTCATCGCGACCGTCGACGCCCCCGGCCAGGTGCCGGAGCTGGCGTTCTTCTTCAAGGACCCGCTGGGCGTCGGCCCGCACGGCCTGGCGGCCCAGTACGACGTCCTGCGCGACTGGGCCCGCCGGTGAGGGCCCGGTCGGCGGTGTCCGGCGCGGCCGACCCGGCCGCGACGAGGCTCGGCGCGTCCTCTCCGGTGCTCGGGGACGCGTCGCCCGGCGGTCGCCCGGCGACCGCCGGTTCGGCGCACCTGGTGGCGGCCCGCGATCCGGCGCCGCGCCAGGTGCACCGGACGGCGGGCGAGGAGGTGGCGCCGCCGTGACCGCGCCCCGCTTCGCGTACGGGACCAACGGGTTCGCCGACCACCGGCTCGGCGACGCGCTGCGGGTGATCGCCGACCTGGGCTACACCGGCGTCGCGCTCACCCTGGACCACCGGCACCTGGACCCGTTCTCCCCGACGCTGGCCGCCGACGTGGCCGACCTCGCCGCGGACCTGGACCGGCTCGGCCTCGCGGTGGTGGTCGAGACCGGCGCGCGCTTCCTGCTCGACCCGTGGCACGAGGACGCGCCGACCCTGCTGCACGCCGACGGCGAACCGCGGCTCGACCTGCTGATGCTGGCACTGGACGTCGCCGCCGACCTCGGCGCGGAGGCGGTGTCGTTCGGGAGCGGGGCCAAACCCGTCGACGTGCCGGACGACGTGGCGTGGGACCGGCTGGTCGACGGGTGCGCCCTGCTGGCCAAGGCGGCGGAGGAGGTGCGCGTGCCGCTGGGGTTCGAGCCGGCGCCGGGGACGTTCGTGGCCGACCTGGACGGCTTCGACCGCCTCCGGTCCCGGCTCGGCGAACCGGAGTTCTTCGGGCTGGCGCTGGACTTCGGTCGTCACCGGCGCGTGCCGGCTCGCGCCGGGCCGCACCTGGTGACCGTGCGGCTCCGCGACGTGCCGGAGCACCTCGGCGGCGGGATCGACCTGACGGCGCTGGACGAGGTCGGCTACCGCGGCCTGGTCACCGCGGAACGGCCCCGGCACGGCCACACCGCGCCCACCGCGGCGCGGGAATCCCTGGAACTCCTCAGGGGCGCGCACTGGCGGGCCGACGCGCTGCGGCGGATCGCGGCCGACCCGACCGCGATCAGGACCCTGTTCCCGCTGGCGGGGCGGGCGTGCGGGGCGGGCCCGGCCGCCGACGTGCGGATCGACCTGCTCGCCGCGCTGCCCGAACCCGTGCTCACCGAGGAGGTCTCCTGCCTCTACCTGTTCGGCGACCCGGCCGAGAAGCACGCGGTCCTGCGCGCGCTGGACCTGCTGCCGGTCGGTGACACCGGGTTGCCGCTGGTGCTGGACGCGTTGCGCACCAACGACTCCACCCTCGTCGCCGCCGCACTAGGCTCGTACGGGACGGCGGCACTGGACTCGCACGCCTACCGGCGGGCCGTCCTCAAGTGCGTCCTCCTCGGCGTACCGCTGGCGGAGATCGGCGCACTGCGGGTCGACGACGAACTGCGCGGCATGCTGCGCGCGTTCGCCGAGGAACGCGTCGCCGCCGGACGTCCGGTGCCCGCCGACGTCCCCGTGGTCCTCGCCGAGGAGGCCTGATGCGAGTTCCGGAGCCCGTGCCCACCCCGCACGGCGACAAGGCCGAACCCACCCCAGACCGTGGCCGCGGCGACCGGTGCGCGGGATTACCCGCGCGCCGCGGGCGGTGGTGACCCGTGCGCTTCCGCCACCCCGACGGCACCACGGTGCACGTCGCCTACTGCGCCAACGTGCACGCGGCCGAGAACCTGGCAGGCGTGCTCGACCAGCTGCGCCGGTTCGCCGAGCCGGTGCGCCAACGCCTCGGCGTCGACCGGCTCGGCCTCGGGCTCTGGCTCGCACGACCGGTGGCGACCGAACTGGCCGCCGACCCTCGGGCCGTGGCGAAGCTGCGCGCCGAACTGGAGACCCGCGGCCTGGAGGTGGTGACCCTCAACGGCTTCCCGTACCAGGGGTTCCACTCGCCCGTGGTGAAGCACGCGGTCTACCACCCGGACTGGGCCGACCCCCGGCGCACCCGCTACACGCTGGACGTGGCCGGGCTGCTCGCCGCGCTGATGCCCGACGACGCTGTGCGCGGCAGCGTCTCGACGCTGCCGCTGGGCTGGCGCGACCCGTGGACGCCCTCCCGCTCCATCCGCGCCGCCCGCCAGCTCGACCTGCTGGCCGACGGGCTGTCCCGGCTCGACCGGCCCGTGCGGGTGGGGTTCGAGCCCGAACCCGGCTGCGTCGTGGAGAACACCGCGCAGGCCGTGACGCACTTCCGCGACGCGGACACCACCCGGCTCGGGGTCTGCCTGGACACCTGCCACCTCGCGGTCGCGTTCGAGGACCCGGCCCTGTCGCTGGACGCGCTGGCCGCGGCGGGCCTGCCGGTGGTGAAGGTGCAGGCCTCCACCGCGCTGCACGTCCGCAACCCGCGCGACCCCGCGACCAGGTACGCGCTGTCCTCGTTCGTGGACCGCAAGTTCCTGCACCAGACCAGGGAGGGCGCGCCGTACGGCGTCGACGACCTGGACGTGGCGCTCGGGGGCGGCCTGCCGGGGCACAAGCCGTGGCGGGTGCACTTCCACGCCCCGCTGCACGCCGACCCGCGCCCGCCGCTGACGACCACCCGCGACGTGCTGCGGGGGACGTTGAAGGAGTTGTTCGGCGGTGCCGCGGCGGGGACCGACCACGTCGAGGTCGAGACGTACACGTGGCACGCGCTGCCCGACCGCCGGGTCGGCGAGGCCGGTCTCGTCAAGGGCCTGGCGGCGGAACTGGGCTGGGTGCGCGACGAACTCCGGTCCCTCGGCCTGGTGGAGGTGGGCGGATGAGCTTGCGGCCCGAGGCGCCCGCGGTTGCACTGGACCCGACACCCGACGTGAACCCGTTCGAGCACCTGGAGGAACCATGGCCCGACCGCTGACCCTCTTCACCGGCCAGTGGGCCGACCTGCCGTTCGAAGAGGTGTGCCGCCTCGCGGGCGAATGGGGCTACGAGGGCCTGGAGATCGCGTGCTGGGGAGACCACTTCGAGGTCGACAAGGCGTTGGCCGACGACGCCTACGTCCAATCCCGGCACGACGTGCTCGCCAAGTACAACCTCAAGGTGTGGGCCGTCTCCAACCACCTCGTCGGCCAGGCCGTCTGCGACCACCCGATCGACGAGCGCCACCAGGGCATCCTGCCGTCGCGGATCTGGGGCGACGGCGAAGCCGAGGGCGTCCGCCAACGTGCCGCGGAGGAGATCAAGAACACCGCGCGGGCCGCCGCGAAACTGGGCGTGGACACGGTCATCGGCTTCACCGGCTCGTCGATCTGGCACACCGTGGCGATGTTCCCGCCGGTGCCGCCGTCCATGGTCGAACGCGGCTACCAGGACTTCGCCGACCGCTGGAACCCGATCCTGGACGTCTTCGACGAGGTCGGCGTCCGCTTCGCCCACGAGGTGCACCCCAGCGAGATCGCCTACGACTACTGGTCGACGGCCAGGACCCTCGACGCGATCGGCCACCGCCCCGCGTTCGGCCTGAACTTCGACCCGTCCCACTTCGTCTGGCAGGACCTCGACCCGGTCGGGTTCCTGTGGGACTTCAAGGACCGCATCTACCACGTCGACTGCAAGGAGTCCCGCAAGCAGCTCAACGGCCGCAACGGCAGGCTCGGATCGCACCTGCCCTGGGGTGACCCCCGACGCGGCTGGGACTTCGTCTCCACCGGGCACGGCGACGTGCCCTGGGAGGACGTGTTCCGGATGCTGAACGCGATCGGCTACGACGGCCCGATCTCCATCGAGTGGGAGGACGCGGGCATGGACCGCCTGGTAGGCGGCCCGGAAGCACTCGAATTCATCCGCAAGTACAACTTCGAACGGCCACAAGCCTCGTTCGACGCCGCTTTCACGAGCACCGACTAGCACGTTTCCAGGGCACCACCAACGGCCGGTCACCTCCGGACGTCGGGCGATGCCCCCTGCCGGAAAAGGAAACCCTGCCATGTCCGGACCCCCGCTGATGTGGGCGCGGGCACTCGGCGCGTCACTGCTGATTGCCTCCCTGCTGGTCCCCACCCCCGCCCAGGCCGACATCCCGGCCGCCGACTACCAACAGGTCCAACTCGCCGTCGGCTCGGCGAAGCTGGGCGAACCGATGTCCTTCACCGTCCTGCCCGACCGCACGGTGGTCCACACCGCGCGCGACGGCACACTCCGCGTCACGAACGCCGCGGGCAACTCCACGACGGTGGCGGCGAAGCTCAACGTCTACACCCACGACGAGGAAGGCCTCCAGGGCGTCGTCGCGGACCCGAACTTCGCCTCGAACCGCTACCTGTACCTGTACTACTCACCCCGTCTGTCCACTCCGGACGGTGACGCCCCCACGGACGGCACGGAGGCGCAGTTCGCGCCGTTCAAGGGCGAGCTGTACCTGTCCAGGTTCGTCCTCAAGACCGACAACACCCTCGACCTCGCCAGCGAGAAGATCGTGCTGAGGGTGCCCAACGACCGGGGCCAGTGCTGCCACGTCGGCGGCGACCTGGACTTCGACGCCGCCGGGAACCTGTACCTGACCACCGGCGACGACTCCAACCCGTTCGTCTCCGACGGCTACTCGCCGATCGACGAGCGCACCAGCCGCAACCCGCAGTTCGACGCCCAGCGCTCCTCGGGCAACACCAACGACCTGCGCGGGAAGCTGCTGCGGATCAAGCCGCAGGCCGACGGCACGTACACGATCCCGTCCGGCAACCTGTTCGCGCCGGGCACCGCGCAGACCCGTCCCGAGATCTACGCGATGGGCTTCCGCAACCCGTTCCGGATGAACGTCGACAAGGCCACCGGCGTGGTCTACCTCGGCGACTACGGGCCGGACTCGGGCGTGACGAACGCCAACCGCGGGCCGAGCGGGCAGGTGGAGTTCGACCGGATCACCAGCGCGGGCAACTACGGCTGGCCGTACTGCACCGGTTCGAACAGCACGACCGAGTCGTACAACCGGTTCACCTTCCCCAGCGGACCGTCGGGGGCGAAGTACGACTGCGCCACCGGCCCGACCAACACCTCGCCGCGCAACACCGGGCTGGCGAAGCTGCCGGTCCCGCGCGCGGCGTGGATCAAGTACGCGGGTGACGAGGGGTCGCCGCCGGAGTTCGGCAGCGGCTCGGAATCCCCGATGGGCGGCCCGGTCTACCGGTTCAACCCGAACCTGAACTCGGCGACGAAGTTCCCGCAGTCCTTGGACGGCAAGTACTTCGCGGGCGAGTACGGCCGCCGCTGGATCAAGGCGATCGGCGTCAACGCCGACGGCTCGCGGGGTGCGATCGAGGCGTTCCCGTGGAGCGGCACGCAGGTCATGGACATGAACTTCGGCCCGGAGGGCGCGCTCTACGTGCTCGACTACGGCACCGGGTCGGACAACCAGGCCCTGTACCGGATCGACTACAAGGGCAACACGCCACGACCGCCGACGGCGAAGGTGGCGGCGGACAAGGTGTCCGGCGCGCTCCCGCTCACCGTGGCGTTCTCCTCGGCGGGCAGCGCCGACCCCGAGGGCGGCGCGCTGACCTACCGGTGGGAGTTCGGTGACGGCGGCACGTCCACCGCCGCGAACCCGTCGCACACCTACACGACGGCGGGGTCGTACTCGTCGAAGCTGACCGTGACGGACCCGACCGGCCTGACCGGGTCGGCGAGCATCCTGGTCACGGCGGGCAACACCGCGCCGACGGTGACCCTGCAACTGCCGGGCAACGGCGCGCTGTTCTCCTTCGGCGACACCGTCCCGTTCCAGGTGAGCGCCGGCGACCCGGAGGACGGTCCGATCGACTGCTCACGGGTCAAGGTCACCTACCTGCTCGGCCACGACGCCCACCGCCACCAGATCACCCAGAAGACCGGCTGCTCCGGAACGATCCCGGTGCCGGTCGACGGTGAGCACGACGCGGCGGCGAACATCTACGGCGTCTTCGACGCGGAGTACACCGACAACGCGGGCCTGACCTCCCACGGCGTCAGCATCCTCCAGCCGAGGCACCGCCAGGCCGAGCACTTCGGGGCCCAGCAGGGCATCCAGGTCGCCGACCACGGCACCGCCGAGGGCGGCAAGACCGTCGGCTACACCGACAACGGCGACTGGATCTCCTACACGCCCTACGTCCTGGGCAATGCCACCTCGGTCACCGCACGGGTCTCGTCCGGCGGTCCGGGCGGCACCCTGGAGGTCCGCGCGGGCTCGGCCACCGGCACGCTGCTCGGTTCGATGGCGGTCGCCAACACCGGCAACTGGGACACCTTCGTCGACGTCAGCACCGCGCTGACCAACCGCCCCGGCGGGTCGACGACGCTGTTCCTGGTGTTCAAGGGCGTGACCGGGCAGGGCAACCTGTTCGACCTCGACGCCGTCACGTTCACCACCAGCACCGTCGGCAACCGGGTCGAGGGCGAGGCGTTCACCTCGACCGGCGGCGTGGAGGCCGCCCCGCACGCCCCGGCCAGCGGTGGCGCGACCGCGGGCTACATCAACACCGGCGACTGGGCCGGGTACTCGTCGGTGAGCACGGCGGGCATCCGGACGTTCAGCGCCGTGGTGTCGTCGGCCGGGACCGGCGGCGCGATCCAGATCAGGTCCGGTTCCCAGACGGGGACGGTCCTCGGGTCGGTCGCGGTGCCGGTCACCGGCGGGTGGGAGACGTTCCAGACGGTCTCCACGACCCTCACCGGGTCCGGTTCGGGTCCGTTGTTCCTGACCTTCACCGGTCCGGGCGCGGTGGGCGACTCCGCGTTCGACGTCGACTACTTCACCACCTCCGGCTGAAGGGGCGGACGATGAAGCGCAGACTCCCCGTGCTCGCCGCGGCGGCACTACTGTCGGCCGGTGTGGTCATGACACCGGCGGCTCAAGCCCAAGCGCCCTACCAGGTCCTGGTCTTCTCGAAGACCGCGGGATTCCGGCACGACTCCATCCCGGCGGGCATCCAGGCGATCCGGGACCTGGGCTCCGCCAACGGGTTCACCGTCACCGCGACGGAGAACGCGGCGACGTTCACCCCGACCGAGCTGGCGAAGTACGCCGCCGTGGTGTTCCTCAGCACCACCGGTGACGTGCTCGACGGCACCCAGCAGTCGGCGTTCGAGTCCTACGTCAACGCGGGCGGCGGTTTCGTCGGCGTGCACGCGGCGGCGGACACCGAGTACGACTGGCCGTACTACGGGCAGGTGGTCGGGGCGTACTTCTCCAGCCACCCGAACATCCAGCAGGTCAACGTGAAGGTCGAGGACCGGGCGCACGCCGCGACCGCGCACCTCGGCCCGGTGTGGACCCGCACCGACGAGCTGTACAACTACCGCGCCAACCCGCGGCCGAACGTGCACGTGCTGGCGACGCTGGACGAGTCGAGCTACAGCGGCGGCACGATGGGCGCCGACCACCCGATCTCCTGGTGCCGCACGGTGTCCTCGGGCCGGTCGTTCTACACCGGGCTCGGCCACACGATCGAGTCCTACGCCGATCCGGTGTTCCGCAACCACCTCCTCGGCGGCATCAGGTACGCCGCCGGGAAGTCCAAAGCGGACTGCCGGCCGGAGTCCGGGTACACCGGGCTGTTCACCGGCTCCACCGCGGGCTGGTCGCAGGCCGGGTCCGGCGGGTTCGCCAACGCCGACGGGACGTTGACGTCGCAGGGCGGTCCGGGCAACTACTGGTACTCGGCCAAGGAGTTCGGCTCGTACTCGCTCAAGCTCGACTGGCGGCTCACCGGTGACGGCGACTCGGGGATCTTCCTCGGGTTCCCGGCGTCCGGTGCCGCCGATCCGGGCGCGGGCGGGTACGAGGTGGCGATCGACGCGTCCGCCGCGGCCAACGCCACGACGGGAGCGGTGTACGGCGTCCAGGCGCCGGACACCGCCGCCCGTGACGCGTCGCTCAACCCGCCGGGGCAGTGGAACACCTTCGAACTGCTGGTCGAGGGTGAACGGCTGCGCGTGCTGCTGAACGGCAGGCAGGTCAACGACTTCACCAACACCGACCCGGCGCGGAGCCTCCGGCAGGGCCACCTCGGCCTGCAGAACCTCGGCGACGGCGCGGTGGCCTTCCGCAACGTGCGGGTCAAGGAACTCGGTGGGGTCACGCCGACGCAGGTGCAGGGCGAGGCGTACACGTCCTCGTCCGGCGTGCAGCCCGCCGGGCACAGCGGCGCGGTCGGCGGCCAGACCGTCGGGTACATCGAGAACGGCGACTGGGCGGCGTACTCCCAGGTGTCCACGGCGGGCGCCCGGCAGTTCACCGCGCGGGTGTCCTCCGGCGGCGCGGGCGGCCGGATCGAGGTCCGGTCCGGCTCGTCCACCGGGCCGCTGCTGGGTTCGGTGGCGGTGGCCAACACCGGGAGCTACGACACCTTCACGACCGTGACGACCGCGCTGACCGGCACGGCGAGCGGTCAGGTGGTGCTCGTGTTCACCGGGGCCGGGTCGAGTGGCCTGTTCGACGTCGACCACTTCACCCTCGGGTAGCACCGCGGTGGGCGCGGACCACGTCCGCGCCCACCGGGGTCCGCCCACCGCCGCTCGGGACGGGGGTTACGGCAGTGGTCGACGGCATGACTGTGGGTAAGGTGCGTCGCGTGCGCGACGACTACGGCTACTGGCAGCGGATCCCCACGCGGTGGAACGACAACGACGTGTACGGCCACGTCAACAACGTCGTGCACTACGCGTTCATGGACACCCTGATCAACACCTGGCTCATCGAGTCCGGATTGGACATCCACGGCGGATCGGCCATCGGTCTGTGCGTGGAGTCGCACTGCAACTACCGGTCCTCCATCTCCTTCCCCGACGTGATGGACGCCGGTCTGCGCATCGGCCACCTCGGCCGGTCCAGCGTGCGGTACGAGGTCGGGTTCCTCGCGGCCGACGACACGGTGATCGCGGAAGGCCACTTCGTGCACGTGTTCGTGGACCGGACGACCCGCAAACCGGTGGAAGTACCCACTGGACTGCGCGGTGCCATGGCGGGTTTGCTGGTGGCATGACCGTCCGCGCCGCTGTGCTGCTCGAACTCGGCCGTCCGGCCCCCTACGCCGACTCGCGGCCGATCGAGGTCCAGGACCTCGTCCTGGACCCGCCCGGTCCCGGCGAGATGCTGGTCCGCGTCGGGGCGACGGGGCTCTGCCACTCCGACCTGTCGGTGCTCAACGGGTCCCGCCCGCGCCCGCTGCCGATGGTTCTCGGCCACGAGGCCGCGGGTGAGGTCGTGGAGTTGGGGCCTGGGACGACGGACTTCGCGGTCGGCGACCACGTGGTGATGTCGTTCGTGCCCGCCTGCGGGTCGTGCCGCAAGTGCGTCGCCGGCCGCCAGGCGCTGTGCGAGCCCGGCGCGGCGGCCAACCGGGCGGGCACGCTGCTGTCCGGCGGGACGCGCTGGCTGGCGCCGGACGGGGGACGGCCGAACCACCACCTGGGCGTCTCCGGCTTCGCCGAGTACGCCGTGGTGTCCACCACCTCGGCCACGAAGGTCGACGCCGACCTGCCGCACGAGATCGCCGCGCTGTTCGGCTGCGCGGTGCTCACGGGAGCGGGGGCCGCGTTCTACAGCGCCAAGGTCGAGCCCGGTGACCGCGTGGCCGTCTTCGGGCTCGGCGGGGTCGGGCTGGCGGCGCTGCTGGCGGTGAAGGCGGCCGGGGCGTCGACGATCGTGGCCGTGGACGTGGTGGCGCACAAGCGGGAACTGGCCCGTCGGCTCGGCGCGACGCACGAGGTCGTGGGTGGTCCGGACGCCGTGGAGGCGGTGCGCGACCTGACCGGCGGAGGGGCCGACAAGGTCATCGACACGACCGGCAGCGAGCACGTCCTCGCGCAGGCCTACGCGGCCACGGCGGCGGGCGGGACGACGGTCACCGTCGGGCTGCCGCACCCCGACCGCCAACTGGTGCTGCCCGCGCTGAGCCTGGTCGCCGAGGAACGCACGCTCAAGGGCAGCTACCTCGGCTCGTGCGTGCCCCGCCGGGACATCCCGCGGTTCATCTCGCTGTACCGGTC
>DATMCA010001290.1:0-3282 GCA_035559015.1 Umezawaea sp.
GCGACCACCCCCTCGGCGGCCGACACCCACCAGGCGTCACCGTCCGGACTCACCAACCACGTCGCCAGGACGACCACGGCCAGCACCACCAACGGGTAGTGCAGCGGACCCCGCCCCGTGAACACCAGTGCGACCACCAGGGCCAGCCCGACCATCCAGGCGAAAGCGCTGGTGAGCAGTCGCACACCCCTTAGTTCAACCCTGTCCCGCGCTGTCGCCACCTCGTCCACCGGATCCGCGGTCTCGGCCGAAACCCCCAGGTCGTGGCGCGACCGACACTTTTCGTGCGAAGGCTCGCAATATGCAATTCTCTCACGACTTGGACAACCGCCAACAGGGTGATCGGTGAACCGCGGGGATCCGAAGCCCGAATCCTTTGTGGACACCGAGGCCCCCTCGGGGCGGCGAAAGGCCCGGTGTCCAGGCCTTTCGCCGCGATCGACTAGTGGTCGTCGCCGCCACGACCCCGGTGACCGGAATCGTCTCCACCGGAGTTGCCGTGGCCGGAATCGTCTCCACCTCGGCCCTGGTGACCCGAATCGTCATCCCGTCGGCCGGAGTCGTCGGCGCACACGGTCCCGGTCTCCCCGTCGACCCTCACGTCGTGCCGCCCGCCGCTCCCCTCGATCCGCACGTGCCACTCCCACCGGCCGTGCTCGAACTCCCGCTCGGTGCGCACCACCCGACCACCGACCCGGCCGAGCGCGATCCGCTCCGCGTCGTCCGAGGTCACACCCCCTACGACCTCGGACGAGGACGTGGTCGACGACGGGGTGGACGTCTCCGTCGACGACGAGGTGGTCGTGGACGAGGTCGGCGACGAGGTGGTCGGCCTGACCGAGATGGACGTCGCGCTGGGCGCGGCCGTGCGGCCGTCGCCAGCGCCCGCGAACGCCGCCGCGGTCCCCGCCGCCACCAGCAGCGCGAGCGTTCCGCCCACCAGCGCCGCCCTGCTCCGGTTCGACATGATCTGCCCCTTTCCGTTGTGGCTGGACAGGAGCGACGATTCCGGGAGGCGGCCTAGCGGCGCGCTGTCGCACGGTTAACGCGGTCCTAAGCGGGCGGTCCGAGGTCGACGGTCACCAGCAGACCGCCGTTCTCCGATGCGCCGATCCGCAACCCTCCGCCCGCCTGTTCCGCCGTGCGCCGCACGATGTCCAGCCCGAGCCCGCTGGAACCGGATCCGCTGGTCCCGCGCCGCACGGCGGTCGCGTCCATCCCCGGCCCGGAGACGGCGACGACCAGCCGCGCGCCGCCGTCCACCCGGGCCCGCAGCTCGACCCGGAAGTCCGTGCCGTCCGGGGTGTGGGCGAACACGTTGCCCAGCAGCGCGTCCACGCCCGCTTCGAGGTCCGCCTTCGCCACGGCGACCGGCAGGGGTCCGTCCGGCACGTCCACGCCGACCCGGCGGTCCGTGTCCTCGGCGAGCACGAGCCAGAACGCGACCCGGTCCCGCACCACCTCGGCGGCGTCGCTGCTCCCCGCCGGGTCGATCCCGCGCCGCCGGGCCTGCTCGATCACCTGGGTCACGGCCCGCTGCACCGCGTCCACGCCCGCGCCGATCCGCTCGGCGTCGGCGGGGCCGTCCAGCGCCTCGGCGTCCAGCCGCAGGGCCATCAGCGGGGTGCGGACCCGGTGCGACAGGTCCGCGATGGTCTCCCGCTCCTCGCGCAGCAGGTCCGCGATGCGGCCCGCGAGCCCGTTGAGCGCGGTCGCCACGACACCGATCTCCGCGGGCGCGGCCGGATCGGCCCTGGCGTCCAGCTCGCCGCGCGCCAGCCGGTGCGACACGGCGGCGAGCGAGATGGTGGCCCGCACCAGCGACCTGGCGAGCCGGTCCGCGACCACGAGGCTCACCGCGAGCAGCACGACGCCGAGCCCGATCAGCAGCAGCCACGCCCGACCGACCCCGGCCGACAGCCGCGCGTCGGGCACGAACGTGCGGATCACCCCGATCGTCGTGGTCGGACCCGCGACCGCGAACACGATCTCCCGGCCGCCGGGCACGTCACCGGACGCGCTGGTGCCGCGAAAAGCCAGTTCCACCAACGAGGTCCGGTCCGCGGTCGCCCCGAGCCTGGTGCCGTCGGCCAGGAACACGGTGGCGTCGGTGTCGACCTGCCGCACGCTCAACGACAGCGCGGCCGCGTCCGTGGTGGCGACCAGCGCGCTGAGCGACTGGGCGCGCACGGTCGCCGCCTGCACCGCCCGGTCGGCGGCCACGTCGCGGATCAGCAGCGCCAGCGGCAGCAGGAACGCGACCAGCACCAGCGAGGTGGTCGCCCCGACCAGCAGCAGCACCCGTCGTCGCACGCGGTCACTCCCCCGGCGCGCTGAGCCGGACCCCGACGCCGCGCACGGCGTGCAGGTAGCGGACGTCCTGCGCGGTCTCGCCGAGCTTGCGGCGCAGCCAGGACAGGTGGACGTCGACCGTCTTGTCCGGACCGCCGTAGGGCAGCCGCCACACCTCGGTCAGCAGCTCGCGCTTGCCGACGACCTCGCCCGCGCGGTTCGCCAGGTAGTGCAGCAGGTCGAACTCGCGCGGCGTGAGGTCGAGTTCGCGGCCGTCCAGGCTGGCCCGGCGGGACCTCGGGTCGACGCGCAGCCCGCCGACCACGACCGCGGCGTCCTCGGTGTGCTCGCCGCCGCGTCGGAGCACCGCCCGGATGCGGGCGTCGAGCTGCGCCGCGCCGAACGGTTTGACCAGGTAGTCGTCCGCGCCCGCGTCGAGCACGGCGACGATCTCGTCCTCGCCGTCCCGCGCCGTGGCGACGACCACCGGCACCCGGCTGACCCCGCGCAGCATCCGCAGCACGGTGACGCCGTCCAGGTCGGGCAGGCCCAGGTCGAGCACGACGAGGTCCGGCCGGTCACCGACGGCCTGCTCCAGACCCGCCAGCGCGGTCGGCGCCCAGGTCACGGCGTGGCCGCGGTCGGCCAGCCCGCGGATGAGCGCGGTGCGGATCCGCGGGTCGTCCTCGATCAGCAGCACCTGGGCCATGCCCGAACGGTAGGCCACGGAGGGCGGCCGCGCGGACGCCTTAGGAGTCTGTTAGGAGCGCGTTAACGATCCCCGGCGGCATACTGGTCCCATGTCCAGCCCCTGGTCCGGCCGCACCCGAGCGCTCACCGTGGCGCTCGCCTGGGCGGCCGCGCTCGGGGCCGCGACGGTGGTCGGGATGACCGCCGTGAACGCGATCGGCAGCGGAATCGTCGGCGCGGGCCAGGAACCGCTCAGCCAGTCCGAAGTGGACGCCCGGCTGTCCGCCACCCCAGCCGCCA
>DATMCA010001291.1:0-8506 GCA_035559015.1 Umezawaea sp.
CCGCAACTCACCGGGCTCAGCACTGAGCAACGCTGTGCCTGCCGAAAACGTCATCCGCGCAGGTGACAGAGGGTCTACCGGGACCATGCACGGAAGCAGTCGTGGCCCTGCACTGCCGCCGATGAGCACGGCATGATGACCAGCCATGCTGCTTCGTCTGGCTTACCTCAGCATGACCAACGCGTTCGCACTACTGCGTTTGCTCCCCACGAGTGACCGAGACAAAGACATGGAGATCCTGGTGCTACGCCACCAGATCACCATCCTGGAACGCCAACTCGGCAAGACGCGGCCGCGGTTCTCCCCCACCGACCGAGCGTTGCTCGCCGCACTCCTGCACCGCATCCCGACCGCGACGCTTCGTCGGCTCCGGCTGCTGATACGTCCGGACACGGTGCTGCGCTGGCACCGAGACCTCCTCGATCGCCGCCACGCCGCAAGATCCCGACCCAAGCGCCCTGGCCGACCACGGACAGTACGGTCGATCAGGCTCCTGGTGTTGCGTCTGGCACGGGAGAATCCCACCTGGGGCTACCGCCGCATCCACGGCGAACTACTCATCCTCGAGATCAAGGTCGCCGCGTCCACCGTCTGGCAGATCCTCACCGACGCCGGAATCGACCCAGCGAACAAACGCAGCTCGACCACTTGGTCGACCTTCCTCCGTTCCCAAGCCGAGGCGCTACTCGCCTGCGACTTCTTCGAGACCTTCACCCTGAACGGCACCCGCCTGCACGTACTCGCGGTCATCGAGCACACCAACCGCCGGATCCGCATCCTGGGCACCACCGCACATCCAACAGCCTCCTGGGTCACCCAAGCAGCGAAGAACCTCGTCATGGACCTCGACGACGCCGGCAACGCCGCGCGGTTCCTGATCCGCGACCGGGACGGGAAGTTCCCCGCCCTGTTCGACGCCGTTCTCGCCGATGCGGGCATCTCGATCGTTCTCAGCGGTGTCCGGATCCCGCGAATGAACGCGATCATGGAACGCTGGATCCAGAGCTGCCGCCACGAACTCCTCGACCGCACCCTCATCTGCAACCAACGACACCTGCTCCACGCTCTGCGCGAGTACGAGAAGTTCTACAACGCGCACAGGCCTCACCAAGGCATCGCCAACGCCCGACCACTACACGCACTGCCACCACCGATCACCGACCAAGCCCAGATCATCGACTTGGACATCCGCCGACGCCAACGGTTGGGCGGCATCCTCAACGAGTACCACCACGCCGTCTGACCAGCACGGACGGCATTTTCGGCTAACACAGGGCCCCGCTGTTCCCCGGATTGCATTTTCATGATCTACGGCACACGCACAAGACGTGGATGATCGAGGACGGTGTCCCGGAGATCGCGCAGTGTCGACGACTTGGGCATCGGATGGACGGGGTGCGGGGTCGCTACTCCCATGTCACGCAGGCCATGATCGATCAGTTGCTGGAGGGAATGCAGCGGCGGTGGGAGCACGGTGACGCTGACCTCTACCCGGAAAACTCGGAAAACTCGGAAACACTGTGATCAAGGGTATGTGGTCTTGATCGTTTGCTCCCATTTTGCTCCCACACGCCAGAAATGCCGATCAGCGATGATCGCTAACCGGCTTCCTGACCTGCAAATATAACTGGTGGACGATACAGGGATTGAACCTGTGACCCCTACCGTGTCAACGTAAATCCCGAAGAGCCCTGACCAGCGGAAACAGAGACACCGCACGTCATTATGGTGCCATAGAAGGACGTGGGGAGCAGTTCAGCACCGTTCAGCACGCTCAATTGCTCCCAATCTGCTCCCATAACCGCGCTCCCACGCCAACCTATCTGCCGGTTAGCTGTCTTCGACAACAGTTGCGCGGCATCCATAACAAGTACTACCACGCCACCTGACCTGCACGGATGACATTTTCGGAAGCACAAGGACCACGAACGATCCGCGGACGCTGCTGCACGCCCAAGCCTCCGCAGGCGAGACCGGGATCGAGTTCGCCGCAGCCGCCCCGCACGACAGCACTGCGGCCTGAGAGCTGACCGACAACGGCCTCAGCGAGACAGTTCCGGTGACGTCACCCTCGCGGACGCACTCGTCTCCCTGCCTCACAGCCTGGCCTGAACCGGCAGCGATGGTGGAGGTGCGCAGAAGTTCCCCGATTGGATGCGGACAAGTCCAGGGCGGAGAGATGATCGTTGCTGCGATACTTCACCTATGGCAGCAGGCATCTTCCCCGCTGATTTGAAGCAGGTTCACGACTTTTTCGTCGGACGTGGTTGGCGGCTCATATACAACGACCTCGACGAGGAAGGCGTTCCCCGGAACCCCGAGGCACTGTGGGGGTACGCGCCCGGCTACGGCGGCGCCACGATCAACTCGCTCGATGGCGTCGAGCCCTCCAAGCCGGACGCGGCACTGAACCTCGAGAGCGACAAGCCGGAACTAGAGATCACCACGGCGGGCAACGAGAACGGGTGCCCCCAGCATGCGCGCCACGTCGTGATCAGCCTCGAACTCACGGCCGGGACCACCGAACTCGATTCCCTGAATCCGGTGCTAGACGAGATCGAGTCTGCGGCGCGCGCCATGAACCCGCGCGAACTCATCGAGTGTCGCTTCTTCGGGGCGTGCGGCGCATCGCGGGGCTAGTAGTTGTGCCGCGGCGTGGGGAGCATGTTCTCAATCTCCTGGCGCGTGTCGCCGTCGAGGTCTTCCACGGTGAGGATGCCGCTGGAACTTCACCGACATCGCCTTCGACGGCAACGTCTGGCTGGACTGGGTCCGCCGCGCCGAGCTTCTCATCCCGCCCGGCACCGAGACCGACACCTTCTGCAGCTCGCGGCTGTTCGCCTGCGCTCACACCGAAGCGGTCACGCTCGCGGAGGTGATCGGCCCTGTGTCTGCCGATAACCTCATCCACGCAGGTAGAGGACGTACAAGTTCAAGTCCCCGAAGCGCTCACGGGCACGGCCGCCGTACGTCACGGCATCGACCAGCACGGCATAATTACTGACTGTGCTGCCTCGACTGGCCTTGTGGCTGCCGAAAACCTCATCCATGCAGGTGAAAGAAGGTTCGTAGAGACCCATTCGCGGATGCAGTCGTAATCATGCCGCTGCCGATGAGCACGGCATGATGACCAGCCATGCTGCTTCGACTGGCCTACCTCAGCATGACCAACGCATTCGCCCTACTACGCCTGCTCCCCATGAACGACCGGGACAAAGACGTAGAGATCCTGGTGCTACGGCACCAGATCACCATGCTGGAACGCGAACTGGGCAAGACTCGACTGCGGTTCTCCCCCGCCGATCGGGCGTTCCTCGCGGCATTGCTGCACCGGCTCCCGGCAAGAGTGCTTCGTCAGTTCCAGTTGCCGGTGCGCCCGGAAACGGTACTGCGCTGGCATCGGGACCTGCTCGCCCGCCGCCACACGGCCAAGTCTCGCCCCCAACGCCCCGGACAGTACGCTCGATCCGGCTCCTAGTGCTCCGCCTGGCACGAGAGAACCCTACCTGGGCTACCGCCGCATCCACGGCGAACTACTCGTACTCGGCATCAAGGTCGCCGCATCCGCGTCCTGGGCGCCACCGCGCACCCGACCGCGGCCCTGGGTCACCCAGGCCGCGAAGAACCTCGTGATGGACCTCGACGATGCGGGCAACTCCGTGCGGTTCCTGATTCGCGATCGCGACGGGAAGTTCCCCGCCCTGTTCGACGCCGTTCTCGCCGATGCGGGCATCCGGGTTGTCCTCAGCGTTGTCTGCATTCCGCGGATGAACTCGATCATGGAACGCTGGATCCAGAGCTGCCGCCACGAACTCCTCGACCCCACCAGGGCATCACCAACGCTGCGCTTGCCGAAAACCTCATCCGTGCAGGTGAAAGAGGATCTGCAGGACCCTGAGCAGCCGCAGTCGTGATCCCGCGCTGCTGTCGATGAGCACGGCATGATGGTCATCCATGCTGCTTCGACTGGCCTACCTCAGCATGACCAACGCGTTCGCACTACTACGACTGCTCCCTATGAGCGACCGGAAAAGGGCCGGGAGATCTTGGTGCTACGCCATCAGATCACCGTCCTGGAACGCCAACTGGGCAGAACCCGGCCCGGTTCTCCCCCGCTGATCGGGCATTCCTCGCGGCGCTGCTACACCGACTCGCACCGAACGCGCTTCGTCGGTTCCGGCTGCTGATGCGCCCGGAAACGGTGCTGCGCTGGCACCGGGATCTCCTCGCGCGCCACCACGCCGCCAAGTCCCGGCCCAAGCGCCCGGGTCGTCCACTGACCGTGCGCTCGATCCGACTCCTGGTGCTGCGCCTGGCACGGGAAAACCCCACCTGGGGCTACCGCCGCATCCACGGCGAACTACTCGTACTCGGCATCACGGTCGCCGCGTCCACGGTGTGGCAGATCCTCAAGGACGCCGGAATCGACCCCGCATCCGATCGCACCTCCACCACCTGGGCTGACTTCCTCCGATCCCAGGCCCAGGCCCTGCTGGCCTGCGACTTCTTCGACGTACCGACCTTGAGCGGCACCCGCCTGTACGTACTCGCGGTCATCGAACACCGCAGCCGCCGAATCCGTGTCCTGGGCGCCACCGCGCATCCGACCGCGGCGTGGGTCACCCAGGCCGCGAAGAACCTCGTCATGGACCTCGACGACGCGGGCAACTCCGCGCGGTTCCTGATCCGCGACCACGACGGGAAGTTTCCCACCCTGTTCGACACCGTCCTTGCCAACGCGGACATCCGGGTCGTTCTCAGCGGTGTCCGCATTCCACGAATGAACGCGATCATGGAACGCTGGATCACAAGCTGCCGCCACGAACTCCTCGACCGCACACTCATCTAGAACCAGCGACATCTGCTCCACGCTCTGCGGAAGTACGAACAGTTCTACAACTCGCACCGACCTCACCAAGGCATCGCCAACGCCCGACCACTGCAACCGCTGCCACTATCGATCACCGACCAAGCCCAGATCATCGACTTGGACGTCCGCCGACGACAACGGTTGGGCGGCATCCTCAATGAGTACCACTATGCCGCCTGACCAGCACGGCCGTGTTTTTCGGCAAGCACAATCCCGACGTCCTGGCCGCACAACGCCGAGAACGCGCCCACATCCGCAGCGAACGCCATCAACGCTGGGGTCGTCCCCGAACACGAGCGGCGTGACCAACCCGGCGATCGTTAGTGGTCACCGCACTAGGGCCGGTGATCGCACCGGAAAGCCAGGTCCTTTTCAGCGCGATCGCCGCGAAGACGATGATCAGCAAGGCTTGGGAGCGGTACGACCGGCGTGCACTGACCCGCTGAGCGCCCGGTGATGATTTGCGATGGGCCGAGAGTGCTGGCTCCGTCCGGAGCCAGCACTCCTTACTGCTAAAGCCGACTGCGTGACCTTCGGTTGCGCTTTTCAAGCAGGAGGCCCAGCACCTGGACCGCTTGCCGTCGCCGGTGTGGCTTTCTCGACCACACCGATGGCAATACCACGCCCACCGCGACGATGAGCAGAAGTACGACGAAACCCGCTGACACGAACGACCCTGCCGTAGCCAGACCCAATGACGCTCCCATCTCGGTTGCCGGTCGTGATCGACCGCTTGGACCAAGCATGAGGCCGTGGCGCGCCGGGTGGACGATCGTTGACAGGCTTGGGCATACTTGGACGAAGATCGTCCTGACCGCCCGTGCGGTTGGCGGATCTTGACGAACTTTGACAGCTTTTGACACCTGAGAGCGTATGCCCCCGTACCGCCGCCCCGCACAGCTGCCTCCGAGGCTGCAAAGTCTCAACGACGCCCTCCACGATCTTCATGATCACGCGGGCATGCCCAGCACACGCCGGGTGAGCAAGGCCGTCTCGGAGAACGACCTTCTTCCCACGACCGCGAGCCACGAACGCGTTCGGTCCGCCCTTTCCAGCGAGACCTTGCCGCAGTGGGACCTGGTGCATGCACTGGTCACCGTTCTGTGTCCGCTCGCGGACAGGAAGCCTGGGACTGAGACCGGTCGGTTCAAAAGCCTCTGGCTGTCCGCGGCGCGCGAGGCAAGGGGTGAGCCGGAACCGGCGCCAAAGGGGCAACCGGTCCTGGCACGGTCACTCGTCGAGGACGGTCTTTGGCCCGCACCCGCAGAGAGGGGGAACTTCGCGCTCAGCATGACCAAGGCGCTCTCGGCCCAGTTGGTCGAGGCCTTTTCGACGATGCCGCGGCATGCTCTCTCCGAAAGTGGTCTCGGCTCTGTTGAGCAAGGACCAGGTGTCTACCAGCTCTTTCACCGCGATGATCTCGTATACGTGGGCAAGGGCAGCTCGCTGCGATCTCGCCTCGCCCAGGCTGAGCGCAAGATCTCGGGTCGTCGCAACATCTCGCTGGACGACATGTCCTTCAGCTGGCTTCGGCTCGACGAGGACTTCGCTGGGATAGCCCCGGAAGCGCTACTGATCAAACAGTATCGGCAACAGGGTTCTGTCCCGTGGAACCGGAATGGCTTCGGTAGCAAGGACCCGAGCCGAGTGCGTGATGGCCAGCTTCTGGATGCGAACCACTTCGACGTTCGCTACCCGATCAATCTCGACCTGAGCGTCGCCGATCTTGAGGGGCAGGTGGTGTTGGCGGACGCCGTGTCCAAACTGAAGGGCACGCTGCCCTACATGTTCAGGTGCGAACGCGAACTCTCGAAGTCGCAACTGGTCCTGGACTTCAAAAGTGGGCCTCGGACCGTGAGCGACGTGATCGCCACGTTGGTTCGGGGCCTTGGCAGGGGCTGGCAAGGGACTGCCTTGCCGGGGTACGTGATCCTTTACAGGGATCACGGGCGGCCATACCCGTCGGCGTTGCGCGTCTACCTCAGCGATGGGTCCAGCTGATCACCGTGCCGGGTAGTCGACGATGTGCGAAGTGATTGAGCTCAGCTGCTCGATCTAAACGGTCACGATGTCGTCGGCGCGCAGCGGTGCGTGGGCGTCGATGCCACGGCGCCCCACAGTTCGGCGAGGCAGCCTCGACCGGCAGGTGCCAGACCCAAACACATCGCCAGGCCAGGCGCTACTCAGGCGCGGATAGGCCGAACGATGACTCCACCACCAAGCTGCCGGTATGAAACCGCTGGTCGGCCCTGTTCCCATCCTTTGGTACTCCCGCCCGAGGTCCGGCCCTCCGCACAACGGGTCTCGCGCAGGATGGTGCCCTCCCCGAGGTTCGGCCAGGGCGGCGGCACGTAACAAGATCACCAACCGGCAGGAGGGAATGCCGCCGCCACTGGCCTCCTAATAACGCCTCGACCTCCGATGGATGGCGCGGCAACTGCATCTGACGAGCTGCGCTCTTCGCCCGGTCGGGTCGAGGAACCGGCAGAGGTTCAAGCCGAGGCAGGCCACGAGGAGGCCGATCGTGCGCACCGACACGGTCACGCCACTGCCGGCGAGTCTCAGCGCGATGCGCCGGACTGACCACTTGCGGTCGCGACACAACCCCTCGATCTAGATGTACCTGGTCAACACGTTGGTGACGGTGTGTTGCTTGATCATGAGTAAGGCCTGTGCCGCTCGAAAAGTCGTCGCCGCTGGTAGAGCGAGGGGTGTCACTGTGCTGAGAGCATGTCCCGGTGATCGTGTCCCTGCTCTACAAGGTGACCAGAAAGCTGCTGGCCGTCCCGTCGGTTGTGCTGCGCAGCGAGACGGCCAAGGACGCCGAACTGCTCGTGCTGCGGCACGAGAACGCAATACTTCGACGGCAGCTGACAGGTCCGATCCCGTACGAGCCCGCTGACCGGTTCTGGTTCGCAGCCTTGTCCGGCTTGGTGGATCGTCACCGTTGGCGGGAGGTCTTCCCGGTCACGCCGGGCTGCGCCTGCCGAAAACCTCATCCATGCAGGTAGAGAGAATCTGCAGGGCCCCTGAGCTGACGCGGTCATGATCTCGCCCTGTTGTCGACGAGCACGGCATGATGGTCGGTCATGCTGCTTCGACTGGCCTACCTCAGCGTGACCAACGCGTTCGCCTTACTGCGTCTGCTGCCCATGAGCGACCGGGATAAGGACGTGGAGATCCTGGTGCTACGCCACCAGATCACCATCCTAGAACGTCAACTGGACAGGACCCGCCCGCGGTTCTTCCCCGCTGATCGGGCGTTCCTTTCGGCACTGCTACACCGACTCCCGCCGGAGGCGCTTCGCCGGCTCCGGCTGCTGGTACGCCCGGAAACAGTGCTGCGCTGGCACCGGGACCTCCTCACGCGCCGCCACGCCACCAAGTCCCGCCCCAAGCGCCTGGGCCGACCACGAACAGTGCGCTCGATCCGCTTCCTGGTGCTCCGCCTAGCACGGGAGAACCCCAACTGGGGCTACCGCCGCATTCACGGTGAACTGCTCGTACTCGAGGTCAAGGTCGCCGCGTCCACCGTCTGGCAGATCTTCACCGACGCCGGAATCGCCCCGGCAAACAAGCGCAACTCGACCACCTGGTCGACCTTCCTGCGCTCCCAAGCCGAGGCGCTACTCGCCT
>DATMCA010001292.1:0-5714 GCA_035559015.1 Umezawaea sp.
CGCTGAACGTCAGCGGTCGCACCGAACCCTCGACCGCGTCGGCGTTCTCACCGTTGGCGCGCAACGCGATGGAGGTGTGGTCCAGCACGAGCGGGCCGGTGCCGAACTTGTTCGAGAACCGCACCCGCGCCGCCGTACCGCCGACGCTCGTGTGGACGACGCTGCGGATGGTCTCGTTGGTGAACCAGCCCTGCGAACCCACGATCGGAGCGGCCTGGGCCGTGCCCCACGTGCCGACCCAGTCACCGTCCGAGGCCGGTTTCCCGCCGTACACCTCGACTTCGGCGAGCGTCAGGTAGTCCTTCTTGGACAGCTGCACCATCACGTACCGGCCGCTGACGCCGGGCTTCTCGACGTTCACGACCGGAGCCGGACCGGTGTGGTGGCTCGACCAGACGCCGGGCTTCGCCGCCTGCCGCTCGGGGGTGAGCGAGGTGTCGAACGGCTGCTCGGACACGAAAGTCCAGTGGTCGTCGAGCCTCGCCGTGCAGCAGTCGGTGCGGTTCCACACGTTGATCGCGGAGATCGGCGCGGACGCCCCGAGGTCCACCTGCCACCAGGCGTTCCGATCCTCGTCGGTGTGGCTCACGGAGTTGTTGCCGAACACGCCGTTCGTGTCCCCGTCGACCACCCGCGCCGCCGCGCCGCCGTACGCCTCGGAGGACGCCACGGCGGGCTTGCCCAGAGCCAGGTTCGGGCTGCCTGCCAGCGCCATCGCGAAGATGTGCAGCGCGGGCACGTCGACGCCGACCTCGGAGCCGACCACCGGCAGCTTCACCGACTTCACCGTCTTGGTCGGGTCGAGCCGGACCTCTGCGGCGAAGACATAGACGTTCCTGTTGTCCCTCCCGTTGTTCGGCGCGTTGCGGTACGGGGTCGTGATCACCGGCGTGACCCCGTCCGGTGGCGCTTCGGCCCAGTTCGGCGCGCCGACGGTGTAGTCGAGCGTCGTGCCGTCGGTGTAGTTGACCGTGCCCTTGCCGGAGGTGGCGTAGGTGCTGGTGAGCAGGAAGCCCAGCGTCGGCGACGACCCGATCAGGCCGACGGTCTGGCCCGCGGCGAGGGTGTTGTTCGGCGTGCCGGGTGACGCGGTGGGCCAGGTGTAGGTGATCCCGTTCCACCGCACCGGTCCGCCGGGCACGACGCCCTTGGTGGCCAACGCCTCCGCGGAGTAGGTGTAGCCGAAGCCGTCGACGTTGCCCGGCCCGGTGTTGCCGTCGGACGTGACGCCGACGTTGCTGGACGTGGTGCTCAGCCCGCGGCACAGCGTGGTCGTCGCGTCCACGTCCACGGCGCTCGTGCCGGCCTTCGTCGTCACGGAAACGGCTCCACCAGCGGAGTTCTTCGGCAGCTTCACGGTCAGGTGGTTGGAGGACACGAAGACCGGCCGGACCGCCCTGCCCGCGATGGTGACCTTGGCCTGCGGGGTGAAGCCGGAGCCGGAGACGAGGATGTCGTCGGTGCACGTCGGACTGGCCAGCGCCACCACGGGCGCGCTCCTCGTGGTCAGCTCGCGGTACTTCCCCTGGAGCCCGGCGGCGGCGAACACCGCGTTCGGCACCTCACCGGCCTGCGGATTCTGGCCGATCAGCCTGTTGCCGCCCAGGTCCTCGTTGCCGACCGGCGCGGGCGCGCAGCCGAACGAGTTCAGCGTGCCGACCCGGTAGTTGTCCTTGCGCCGCAGGTGACCCGTGGTCGAGCAGCCGCCGTTGAACCCGCCGGTGTCGTTGTACTGGACGTTGCCGGTGATGGTGACGTAGTCACCGCCCTCGTCGTTGTAGATCATGTTGGCGGTCTTGGCGCCGCTGAAGTTCACGTTGCCCCGCACGGTCAGCCCGTGCTCGTAGCTCCGGCCCTGCGGCCCGCTGGTGTAGACCGCGCCGCCGTCGTACCGCACGAGCATGTCGCGGTAGACCAGGTTGTAGGAGATGTCGTTGTCGCCGTTGTTGTTCGGGTTCTCGTCGGGGAACGTCGAGTTGGTCCGCCAGCCGCCCCACCCGGCCGAGATCCCGCTGTACGGCACGTCGGAGATCTCGTTGTGGGTGATGGTCGTGCCGCGCGTGTACCCGGCGACGATAGCCGGCGCACCGGTGAACTCGACGCCCGTGCGGTGCAGGCGGTTGTTGTCGACCGTGTTGCCCGTGGTGAACGCGTCGCCCTCGGCCAGCGGGTCGTCGACCGAACCGAGCAGCAGGCCGATGCCGGAGATGTCGGTGAAGGTGTTGCCCCGCACCACGTTGCCGACCACGCCGTGCTGGAAGCCGAGTCCTGCCCCGCCGAGGTGCTGGAAGGTGTTGTCCAGGAACTCGACGTTCTTCGTGCCGGTCAGGTCGACGGCCGCGTCGGGTCGGGTCCAGGACGCGAACGGGCACGTGCCCTTGGGCTCGGAGTACTCGCAGAGCCCCTGGGACTTGGAGCCGCCGACGCCGGTGATGGTGAAGTTGGCCTGCATCTCCACGAAGCCCTCGTCCGAGGCGGGCCGCAGCCACGTCGAGTGGGCGAACTCCAGGCCCTGGAACGTGACGTCGTGCAGCGGCGCGTCGGCCGTGGTGGTCGTGCGGAGCAGACCGTCGAGCTTCGCCGCGGTGAACCTCATCCGGCGCGGGTCCTCACCCTGCTTCGCCTGGTAGTACAGGACGTGCGTGGTGTCGTCGAGGTACCACTCGCCGTCGCTGATCAGCTCGAACGCGTTCTCGACCAGGCTCGGCCGCGCGTCGGTGGGGAACGTCGGGAACCCGCCGTGCGGGTTGTCGCCGTACGGTCCGCGCGGGCCGTCGGGCAGGTCCAGGTTGTCCCAGCACGGCTGCCGCATCGTGATCGCCGTGCCGCTGATGCCCGCCACCGCGCAGCGCGGCTCACTCCACGAGCCGTGCCCGTCGGCGAACACGAACTCCAGGGCGCCGGGGTTGCGCCACGACGCCATCGAGGCGTCCGCGACCGTGTAGCCCGTGGCCGTCTGCGTCAGACCGACCGGGGCCGTGCCGCTCGCACGGGTCAGCCTGCCGCCGTCGGCGTAGAGCTGCCGGGTCCTGAGGTCGGCGGGCGCCTTGGCGCTCCACAGGTTCCCCGACCCCCTGGTCCAGCCCGAGATCGGCACGCCGCCGCTGAGCACGGGGGTGCGCCCGCCCGCCGCCTGCCAGCGGACCCGGTGGCCGTGCGTGCCGGAGTCGGCGGCGGTGAAGGTCAGGGGCGCGTCGAGCGCGTACGTGCCGCCCTCCAGGCTCACCACGATGTCGCCGCGCATGGTCGGGGCCAGCTCGCGGACCTTCTTCCGCGCCTGCGCCAAGGAGCAGGGTGAGCGGTCCGAGCACTTCGCCCCGCCACCGCCGGGCGAGACGTGCAGCGTGGTCGCCTGCGCCGCCGAAGCGGGGCTGACCACGAGCGTCAACGCGACCAGCGCGCCCGCCAAGGCGGCGCTGAACGATCTCGACACCATTGTCGCTCTGTCCTTCCGGTGGAACCAGGGATCGGGCCGATCAGATATCAGATATGAAACTGCTCCTTCCTACCGCCGCTCCGGACGCCCGTCAATGGTCCGGGGGTCGGGCTCGTCACGGCCGTCGCGATTGGTCCCGGACCAAACCGCCCAGATGCGGTAAGATCGGATATCAGATATGAAGTAGTCCTCACTTTGCCCGGCTCCGACTCGCTCGTGGCAGCGGTCGGCGAACGCGAGGCGCGGGCCTAAGATCGAACGACCGGGTCGGAAGGGACGAAGGAGGATGACCACAGTGCCCAAGGACGCGCCGTCACGTCTGCCGCGGTTGACACCGCCCCCGCGGACGATGCTGCGCGACACGGTCTACGAGGCCATCAAGGGCATGCTGATGGACAACGACCTCGCTCCCGGAGCCCGGCTCTCCATCGACGGCATAGCGCGTGAGCTGGAGGTCTCCCCCACGCCGGTCCGAGAGGCGATGACCAAGCTCGAATCCGACGGCCTGGTCGCGAAGCGGCCCCACGCGGGCTACATCGTCGCGCCGCTCATGGACCAGGTGTCGCTGGACAACCTGTACGAGTTCCGCCTGCTGATCGAGCCCGCGGCCGCGGGGCTGGCCGCGAGCGGCGCCTCCAAGGCCCAGGTGAACCACCTGAACAAGGTCATCAACGACATGGCCAGCCGTCCCAACGGCGAGAACTACCAGGGCTACCGCGACTTCGCGGTGCTGGACGCGCTGCTGCACCGGACGATCGCCGAGGCGTCGGGCAACCACCTGATCGTCGACGCCCTCTCGCGCCTGCACGCGCACACGCACAACTACCGCCTGTACTTCCGCACCGGCA
The DNA here is from genome assembly GCA_035559015.1 of Umezawaea sp. GTDB lineage: Bacteria > Actinomycetota > Actinomycetes > Mycobacteriales > Pseudonocardiaceae > Umezawaea. Next base: position 4,285 of record DATMCA010001292.1, read on the forward strand.
TGGCGGACGAGACCAAGCGCGAGCACGAACTGGTGGTGCAGGCGATCGCCGACCAGCAGCCCGAGGCCGCCGAGGCCGCCATGCGCGCGCACCTCACCTCGTCCAGGGCCCGCCTCCGCGCCGCCTACCCGCGGCAGTAGAGGGACTGGGCGCCCCCGACCAGCACGACGGCCCGGCAGTGCTCCGCCGCGACCACGCGGGCGTCCCGGCCGTGCCTGGCGAGGAGGACCTCGGTGACGTCGTCCACCGGCAGGTCGTCCGCGTCCAGGACGTAGGCCACCGTGGGGTACACCAGCACGTACGACGGCCGCGGGGCACGGCCCGTGAGCACGAGGTCGTCGTGCGCCCCGTGCTCCGACACCGTGGACCGGGCCGTGGCGAGGTCGACGCGGAGCACCGTGCTCACTCCGCGTCCTGGTGGATCAACCCCATCACCCGGTGGCTGGTCGGCTCGTACTCGTGGTCGTTGACCACCTCGCCGCACACGTGGAAGTCCCGCATCACCACGATCCGGTCGGCCAGCGTGACCATCTCGACCAGGTCGCTGGTGATCAGCAGGACCGCCAGCCCGTCGGTGGCCAGCTGCCAGATCAGCTCGTGGAACGCGGCCTTGGTGCGGACGTCGATGCCGACCGTGGGCTCGTCGATGATCAGGATCTCGGTCTCGGCGGCCAGCCACTTGGCCAGGCTGACCTTCTGCTGGTTGCCGCCGGACAGCTCGCCGACGAGCTTGTCCGTCGACGACAGCCGGATGCCCAGCCGTTCGACGTAGGTCTCGGCCAGTGCGCGCTCGCTCTTCGCGGACACGCCGCCGATCCGCTTCTGGAGCTTGTCCCACACGGCCACGGCGATGTTCTTCGTGACGGGTTGGTCGAGGAAGAGCCCTTCCTCCTTGCGGTCCTCCGGCACGTACCCGATGCGGTGCCCGCGCAGCGCGTCGCGCACGTCCTTGATGCGCACGGCCTCGCCCCGCACTCTCAGCTCGCCCGCGGTGATGGCGGACAGCCCGAGCACGGCCTTCGCCAACTCGCTGCGGCCCGCGCCGACGAGCCCGTAGAGACCCAGGATCTCCCCCGGCCGCAACGAGAGCGAGACGTCCCGGTGCCCGACGGCGGTGGAGACGGCCAACAGCTCCAGCACGGGTTCGGCGGTGACGGGCGGCCGGGCGGGCAGGTCGACGGCGCTGTGCGCGCGGCCGACCATCGCGCTGATCAGGTCCTGCTTCGCCAGGTCCGCGAGGGGCATCGACTCCAGCACGGACACGCCGTCCCGCAGCACGGTGACCGTGTCGCAGAGCTCGTAGACCTCCTCCAGCTTGTGGCTCACGAACAGCACGGCGGTCCCGTTGTCCCGCAGCTTCCGGATGACCTCGAACAGCCGCTCGACCTCGCTGGGCGTGCTCGCGGTGGTCGGCTCGTCGAGCAGCAGGA